>JAUVSB010000106.1 GCA_030597275.1 Gammaproteobacteria bacterium | reverse complement strand
TATCCATCCAGTCAGCATAGGGACCGAAATCACGCCCCACGGTAGCCATTGGCCTACCTTCGCCGCCCAGCAAATTCAGGTTATAGGCAATATTACCAGCACAGCCGCCAAACTCACGACGCATACTGGGCACCAGGAAGGATACATTCAGGATATGTACTTGCTCCGGCAGGATATGATTTTTAAAGCTATCTTCGAACACCATGATAGTGTCAAAGGCCATAGAACCGCAGATTAATGCTGTCATTGAGTTATTCCGTTAAGTATTAATAAAAAATCGAAATCAGGTCTGTTCTTCCTGCCAGACAACATCCAGTTGTCTTGCTGCACGAACGTCATCCAGTCTTCTGACAGGTAAACTGTGTGGTGCAGACTTGACCATTTCAGTCTGCTCAATGGCCTCCTGCTGAATTTCTTCCATCGCCTTGATAAACCCATCCAGTTCTTCCAGGCTTTCGCTTTCTGTTGGTTCAATAAGGAAACATTCAGGCACCAGCAAAGGAAAATAGGTCGTTGGCGCGTGATAACCTTTATCCAGCAAACGCTTGGCAAAATCCATTGCTGTGACACCCGTTTCTGCCTTTTCTTTTTTCAGGGTCAGGATAAATTCATGTGTAGCACGACGTGTTTTGTAAGCCATCTCGAAACCCGCCTGCTCGAGTTTTGCTTTCATGTAATTGGCATTCAGGGTGGCATAGTCAGCAACCCGTTTCATGCCATCATGGCCCAGCAGCCGTGCATAGACCCAGGCGCGTAGTAAAATCCCGGTATTACCCATGAAGCATGACAAACGGCCAATGCTTTGCGGGCAATCCTTCTTATCAAGAAGAGTGTACTCACCGGATGACTCGACTATCTTTGGTACCGGCAGAAAGGGAACAAGTCTTTCGTTCACACCCACTGGTCCGGCCCCGGGGCCGCCGCCACCATGCGGAGTAGAAAAAGTTTTATGTAGATTTAAGTGAATAACATCGAAACCCATTTCCCCGGGTTTCACCTTGCCAAGAATGGCGTTCATATTGGCACCATCGTAATACAGCAGCCCTCCAGCCCCATGAACCAGCTCGGCAATCTCCGTAATCTGTGTTTCAAATACACCCAGCGTAGAAGGGTTTGTCAGCATAAGACCAGCTGTCTGTGGCCCAATAGCTTCACGCAGGGCATCGATGTCCACATCACCATTATCCAGCGTCGGTATTTCGCGTACTTTATAACCGCACATCACTGCCGTCGCTGGATTGGTACCATGTGCTGCATCCGGAACCAGAATCTCCTCTCTGGCATCATCATTTCTGGCCTCATGGTAGGCCCTGATCATGGCGATACCGGTGAATTCACCCTGGGCACCCGCCATCGGTGCGAGGCTGACCTCACTCATACCGGAAATATCTTTCAGGATTTCCTGCAAATCATATAAACAACTTAAAACACCCTGCCCTGTTGAGTCCGGGGCTGAAGGATGACGACCACTGAAGCCGTCATACATGGCGGCCTCATTACAGATGCGCGGGTTATGCTTCATGGTGCATGAACCGAGCGGGTAGAACTGCGTATCAATAGAAAAATTCAGCTGGCTCAGGCGCGTGTAGTGTCTGACTGCCTGCATCTCGGAGACTTCAGGTAAGCCAGGTCTTTTCTTACGCAACAAAGATTCCGGAATGTCGTCTATAGCAGGTGTGCCCGCCAGGAATTGCGCATTGTTAATGCGTCCGGCAGTAGATTGTTCAAATATCAGTTCTGTCATGTTAATTCTTTTAACTCTGGGTGTTTACATCTTCTGTGCGCAGGGTGGATCGAGTCAGCGCTTGCTGACAATTCGCTCCAGGTGCAGGGCATAGTCATCCATCTCTGCTTCTGTGCGTAATTCTGTCGCGCAGACTAGCAGGCAATTCTTTAGCTCTTCATAATCAGACTCTAGCGGCTTGCCGGCAATGATTCCCTGTGCGGTGATAGCACGTATCAGATCATCCACATCAGTATTGATACGTAATACACATTCATGGAAAACCGGACTGTTAAAGGCGACTTCTACCCCTTCTATCGCGGTCAGCTTTTCAACCAGCATACGGGTATTGGCGTGTGAAAGTTTTGCGGCCTGTGCCATACCGGCAGGGCCCATCAAGGACATGTATAAGGTCGCGGCGGTGACCATCAGTCCCTGGTTGGTACAGATATTCGAGGTCGCCTTGGAGCGTCGTATATGCTGCTCCCTGGCCTGCAAAGTTAAAGTAAACCCCTGCTTGCCGTCTGCATCGACAGTGCGGCCGATCAAACGTCCCGGCATCTGCCTGACCAGCTTCTGCGTACAGCACATGAAACCAAAATATGGACCACCCGATGACAATGGGATACCCAGTGACTGCCCCTCACCAATAACAATATCAGCCCCATTTTCACCCCATTCCCCCGGCGCTTTCAGTATCGCCAGTGACAATGGATTCACCACTGCGATCACCAGGCACCCTCGTTTATGTGCAAGATCTACCAGTGCGTCAACCTCTTCCAGCGCACCAAAATAATTTGGTTGCGGGATCACCAGGGCTGCAACGTCATCTCCGAGCTCATCACTCAATTGAGACATGTCTATGGTTCCGCTCTCACTGGCGTAGTCTATATTGCTTAAGCTAATGCCCTGATTTTTGACAATGGTTTCTGTCGTCTCCCGATAGGCCGGGTGAATAGACACTGGCATCAAAATTCTCTGCTTCCTGCGCTGCGCACGAACAGCCATTAACACAGCTTCAGCCAACGCACTGGCGCCTTCATAGAGACTGGCATTGGAAACATCCATACCGGTCAGGGATGCCATCATGCTCTGGTATTCATACAATAATTGCAGCGTCCCCTGGCTCGCCTCAGCTTGATAGGGTGTGTAGGCAGAATAGAATTCCCCACGCGTCGCAATCTGCCAGACGGCAGCAGGTATATGATGTTCGTAGGCGCCGGCACCGATAAAATTGATGTAATGCCCATCGGCATCCGCACTTTTTCTCGATAGACGGCGAATCCCCGCTTCATCCAGGGCAGGTGGAACATAATCCAGCTTTTCATTGATCAGGTCAGCGGGAATCTCGTCAAATAACTCATCAATGTGCCTGACGCCTATGGCCTCGAGCATCAAACGTGTTTCTTCTTCAGTATGAGGTATAAATGGCATAGTTAAAAATAGTCTTAGGTCTTAGGTCTTAGGTCTTAGGTCTTGGAACTTGGAACTTCTTACCTATTCTTCCTCTTCGATGGCTTCATAAGCCGCTGCATCCATCAGCTCATCCAGTTGGCTGGCATCAGATATTTGCATGCGGAACATCCAGCCTTCACCATAAGGATCTTCATTGATCAGCTCAGGGGCATCGGCCAGGTTTTCATTCACTGCGATAATTGTACCGGCAACGGGTGCATAAATATCTGAAGCTGCTTTCACCGATTCAACAACCGAGCATTCATCACCTGCACTCAACTCATGGTCTATTTCCGGTAATTCAATAAAAACCATATCGCCGAGCAACTCCTGCGCATGATCAGTGATACCTACCGTCACCTGGCCATCATCGCCAGCTAAGACCCATTCATGTGACCGGGTATATTTTAATTCCTGTGGGACATTACTCATTCCTGCTCTCCTTCAATACTAAAAGATCTTTTTCAAATGATTTTTCGACTTAATCGACTTCGATAATCGCCTTGCCAAAGCGGACAAAGGGGTATTTCACAACAACGGCTGAAATATTACGACCCCGTATATCCACTTCACAATCTTCACCTATTTTGACATCCACTGGTACACGAACCAAAGCAACCGATCTTTCCAGTGTGGGTGAATAGCTGCCACTGGTAATTTCGCCCTTTCCTCCCCCTGCAAACTGTACCTGCTGATGCGAACGTAACACGCCTCTGCCGGTCAGCAACAGTCCGATCATTTTTTGCTCAGGGCCCTGCTGTTTTTCCTCTTCCAGTGCCGTGCGGCCAATAAACTCTCTTGTTTCCGGTTGCATTGCAACCGTCCAGCCGAGGCCGGATACCAGTGGAGAAGTCGATTCATCCATATCCAGACCGTATAAGGCCATGCCGGCTTCAAGCCTTAAAGTGTCTCGTGCTCCCAGACCAATGGGCTTTACCTCTATAGCCATCAGCTTTTGCCACAGATCAACTGCCGCATCAGCCGGAAGAATTACTTCTACCCCATCCTCACCGGTGTAACCTGTGCGGCCAACAAACATCTTGTCCACTTCGCAGGCCTGAAATACTCCCAGGTCGGCGACAGTGCTTACTGCATCAGATGGCAGCAGTGAGGTAAAAGCGGCTACCGCTTTTGGACCCTGAATCGCCAGCATAGCCAGTTCGGGCCGTTCGGTCAGAACCACATCGGGGAAAGACTCAAGCTGTTTGTTGATCCAGACCATATCCTTTTCCTGAGTTCCGGCATTGAGTATTACCCGGTACCAGTCTTCATTCATAAAATACACGATGAGATCATCGATGATGCCACCATTTTCAGTAAGCATGCAGCTGTATAGTGCTTTACCGGGTATTTTCAACTTCGCCACATCGTTGGCCAGCAGCTTTTGCAAAAAGGCCTTGCTATCACGGCCATGGAGATCAATAACATTCATATGCGAGACATCAAACACACCTGCAGACTGGCGGACGTGATGATGCTCTTCCAGCTGTGAACCGTAATGGATAGGCATCAGCCAGCCAGAAAAATCAACGATTTTTGCTCCAGCGCGTATGTGCTCTTGATATAGCGGTGTTTTTTTAGACGTCATAAGGGCTCCTGAAAGCATAAAACGGGTACGATAACGTTTAAGGGCACCTCGAATAATCCATGAATATTCATCTTGCATCCCAATTCGTCCATCTCTGCGTTAAGAATCTTCGCAATAGCTCTGGCTATTACGTGCGATCCTTGCCTTGATATGAACGATCTGGAATACAATCTGATCTATCCAGAATTATTCGAGGTACCCTTTAGTCATTCGCCCATCTGTCCGTTC
>JAUVSB010000126.1 GCA_030597275.1 Gammaproteobacteria bacterium | reverse complement strand
GTGACAACACTTTTTTCCTGAGAAGTTGACTCAGCCAGTTCCATTGCTTTTTGCTTCTCCAGCAATGCCGATTTCATGTTGTTGGTTACTTCCATGTTTTGTAGCAGCACAACAACCATGCCCATCAGGAATATCATCACAATCACTGTCATGATATCGGTAAAACTGGGCCAGAAACCTTCGTCAGTACTGCGCCGACGGTTAAGTCTTAGATCGACGAAGCCGCTCATTTCAATTTGGGCAGACGGAAGCCGTCACGCAGTAGTGTTTCGAGCCGATCCATATGGTGATTAATGCTGCCATTGCTCTGTTGGCTTATTTTGATGATATTTGCCAGCTGCCTGGCGGACAGGGTGTTTTCTTCCTGTGTAGATTTCATCTCTGCAATCAGTGACTGCAGCTGCTGCAGAATGTTATCTGTATTTCTAAGGACATCAGATTCTGTTGTACTGCTTTGTGTATCGATCAGGCTCTGTGATATCTCTTCAATCTGACTCAGAATATTTGTCTGTATATCTGTTAGTTTGCTATAAAAAAAATGAAAAAAGACATAGCAGAAGATGGCGGTCATGGTGGTGGATAGTGCTGTGGACATGCCATGAATGACCGTGGTCATACCGGTGATGCTGCCACCGTTAGATATCATCTCGTTGGCGCCAACCAGAGAAATTGATAGAGAAATAATGGTGCCGAAGACACCTGCCAGTATAAGGATGTTGTTGATAAAGTGCGGGTAGCTGCTTTTCAGGCTTTGCTGCGCAACGAGTGTCGCTGCCAGCGCATTCTGATCAACATGTGTGCGCGCCTTTTGCAGTTCATTAATGCGCTGGTATCTGCCGACAATCAGGCTGTTGCCGGGAATGCCTTCATCCGGTTCATCAATATCGCGAGTCAGGTTTTTGCGAAATTTCTTTAAAGCCGCCTCTTCCCGTGAGTAAAATCCGTATCCCTGAATAATGCGTATCAAGCCGGTAAAAAAAAGTAACAGGATGAAACCATTTATAATCGGGCCAGCCAGGGTTTCCTGATTTTCGATATAAAACTCATGCAGGAAATTATAATTAAAAAATACCAGTATCAGGACTATAGCGATCCCGGTTAATAATTGAAGTAGTGCGACTTTGCACATTTGCATTATGAAAATCTCCAGAAATGGACAGGTCGGTCAGGACCGATAATATTCAGATAAGGCGTCTTTATATTCAGTAGCAGGTGATTAGCAGACTTTAGTGCTGCAGGTAGCATCTTTTATGGCTTCAATGACCTTGTTCTCGATTTCGGCAGCAATGGTTTCGGCTTTGCTTCCTTTGGCTACAGCAGACGGACGAACAAACAATATTGTAGATCTGCCCTCTTTTTCGGTCAGTGTGATGTGCAATGGACACAGGGCAAGCATTACAGGATCCGCGTTGCCAACCTGATTGGCATACCAGCCATTGCAAAACACCATGCTGCGAATCTGTGTCAGTTCATTGCGGTTATATTTTTCACCCCAGCGCTCCTTGAAACCTGAGATACTTTTGCCAATGTTGGGTTCAAAGACCACATAAAAGTTGGCATCCTCCAGTCCTTTATATATAGACTGATAGATGGCATCAACGGGTTTATCTACTTTGTGAACCCACACCAAATCATTTGCTGTTGCGGTGACAGAAAAGAAAACTATTAATAAAAGAAAGATTCTCATGATTATGTTTACATTGATTTGATTGAAAAGATTGCCACGCTACGCTGAATGACGAACCCCTGGCAGTTTAACATAAAGACCAGTTTTAGGCGGCTAGCCCCCTGTGTCTCAATAATGCATCTATTTCAGGTTCACGACCACGGAAGGCCTTGAATAAGACCAGTGGATCCTCGCTACCGCCTTTCTCCAGTATATTTGTAAGAAATGATCTCCCGGTTTCAGGGTCAAATATCCCTTTTTCTTCAAACAGGCTGAAGGCATCAGCCGAAAGCACCTCAGCCCAGCTATAACTGTAGTATCCAGAAGCATAGCCACCGGCAAATATATGTGAGAAGCTGTTCTGAAAGCGATTAAACTCAGGTGGGATAATGACTGCAATTTCAGTACGAACCTGATCCAGTGCATTTTGCACATCTATAGAAACTGTACCCTTGTGTATCGTTATATCAAATGTTGCAAACTCTATTTGACGCAGTAACAACATACCGGCCTGAAAGTTTTTTGCGTCATTCAGGCGTTTGACTAGTTCTTTGGGCAGCGATTCGCCTGTTTCAAAATGGCCGGAAATTATTTCCAGCACTTCATCCTGCCAGGCCCAGTTCTCCATCATCTGGCTGGGTAGCTCCACGGCATCCCAGGGCACGCCATTGATACCTGACACCGACGGATAGGCTATACGCGTGAGCATATGATGCAGACCATGGCCAAATTCATGGAACAGGGTAATGACTTCATCATGAGTTAATAATGAGGGTTTGTCTTCCATTGGCGGACTGAAGTTTGTCACCAGCCAGGCAAGAGGGTTTTGTACTTCTCCCGCTGTTTCTTTGCGGCTGATACCGTCACCCATCCATGCACCGCCCCGCTTCCCCTTACGTGCATAGAGGTCGAGAAAAAAACGGCCTCGGGCTTCGCCATTGCTGTCGGTGATTTCAAAATACTGTACATCCGGGTGCCATATTTCAACATCCGTACGTTCTGTGATGGTCAGGCCATAGAGGTTTTCCACAACATCAAACAGCCCCTGCAACACCCGGTTTAATGGGAACCAGGGTCGAACATCTTCCTGCGAGATGGCGTATTGCTGTTGCCGAAGCTTTTCACTGTAAAACGGGACATCCCAGGCTTTAAGGTCCGTTATACCGTCCTGTGTAGCGTAGGCGGATAACTCGATTATTTCTCTTTCTGCTGAAGGCCTGGCAGCGACGGCAAGCTGTGAAAGAAATTCAGTAACGCTGGCAGAATTATCTGCCATCCGCGTCTGCAGGGCCAGATCGACATAGTCATCAAAACCTAGCAGGGCAGCCTTTTCTCTGCGCAGCTCAAGAATATTGTCGATAATTTCTGAATTATCCCAGTGGCCGGCATCCGGCCCCAGTTCGCTGGCACGGGTGACATAGGCCTTATAGATTTGCTGACGCAGAGAGCGATTTTCTGCAAACATAATAAAGGGGATATAGGAGGGTGCCTGCAGGTTGAATACCCAGCCCTCCAGATCTTTTTGAGAAGCCTGTTCTCTAGCCAGGGCCATTGCCGTTTCAGGCAGGCCAGAGAGTTCTTCCTTGTTTACAATATGCAGCATCCAGTGATCTGTCGCATCAAGCAGATTTTGTTCAAAGCGGTTAGTTAACGTCGATAGCTCAGATTGGATGGCCTTGAAGCTTTCCTTTTTGCTGTCTGGCAATGCCACCCCGGATAGTCGAAAATCTCGCAGGGCATTGTCGATCAGTTTCTGCTGTGCCTGGTTGAATGTCGGGAATAAATCACTGTCACGCACAGCTTGATATTGCTGAAATATTCTTTCATTTTGTGCCAGGTCGGTGGCATAGTCAGAGATGATTGGCAGACAAGCGCGATAGTTTTCCCTGAATTCCTCATCATCAAGAACAGAATTTAGATGGGAAACGGTATCCCACATTTTTGACAGGCGCTCATCAAGTTCCTCAAAAGGATGGATAAAATTGTCCCAGCTGGCATCTTCTATTGTCACCATGGTTTCGATAGCTTGCAGGTTATCCGCAATGATGGCTTCTAGTGCAGGCTTGATATGTTCAGCTTTAATCGATGAGAAAAGGGGTTTGTCGTGTGGCATCAACAAAGGGTTATTGGTAACCAAGGGTGAACTCCTGCGCAGAAAGGTATTAAATAATCAGCTAAAGATTGATAATACTGTGAAATGGAATCTGGAAAAACCAGTAATGCATGATATTGAACCATACTACAATTGAGGCATTCCTTCTCCCAGGGGGAGAGGGGGTTTGTGGGAGAGCAATGACGGAATAATCAATAATCTACACTAAATGAAGATATAAGATGAAAGACATGTATGACTTAATTGTAATTGGCGCCGGCAGCGGCGGCATCGCCACGGCCAGACGGGCGGCCGTTTATGGCGCTCGTGTTGCCGT
>JAUVSB010000109.1 GCA_030597275.1 Gammaproteobacteria bacterium | reverse complement strand
TTTCGAGACACTTGAATTGGCCAATTTGCCGGTAAAAAGACGCTCTTTATATAATTATCATCGTAATTCCCTGGTTTATTTCCGGTCGCTGTAGTCCTGCTCACATCGTTTCTGGCTCTCATAGTGGTATAGAAGTCCTTGCTGGGATAAAATGATATATTTTACTGGTTTATATCTGGGGTGTTGGGTTTGAGCGGAGAAGTACTGATTGAACAAGGTCTGGATTTGATGCTATATGGCATGGGAACTGTCTTTGTTTTTCTTACCTTACTGGTCATCATTACAGTATTGATGTCAGCAATTGTTCAACGCTGGCTACCAGACGATGAGATGGACGTCTCTTCATCAAAGGCAGAATCAAACGTAGACGCCCGAATTGTTGCCATCATTGAGGCAGCACTCGCCAAACACCGTAGTCGCAGGAAATAACAAGCTTCTTCAGGAATCTCCCCTTTCATGAGTGAAAATAAGAAACCTTTGGGTATAACTGATGTTGTATTGCGTGATGCGCACCAGTCCCTGTTCGCCACACGCTTACGTCTCGACGATATGCTGCCGATTGCAGAAAAGCTCGACCAGGTAGGCTTCTGGTCACTGGAATCCTGGGGTGGCGCTACCTTTGATGCCTGTATCCGTTTCCTGGGTGAAGACCCGTGGGTACGAATTCGTGAGCTTAAGGCTGCGATGCCAAATACACCTCAGCAAATGCTGTTCCGTGGTCAGAACATTCTTGGTTATCGACATTATGCCGATGACGTGGTGTGTAAATTTGTAGAACGTGCAGCCGTCAATGGCGTCGATGTATTCCGCGTATTTGATGCCATGAATGATCCACGAAACCTGGCGACAGCAATCAAGGCAGTCTGTAAAGTAGGTAAACATGCACAGGGCACCCTTTCTTACACGGTAAGCCCGGTACATAATCTCGATACCTGGCTTGATCTTGCGCGTGAGCTTGAGGATATGGGTTCACACTCTATTTGTATCAAGGATATGGCCGGTCTGCTGACACCTTATGCGGGTTATGAACTGGTAACACGGCTTAAGCAGATTGTAGATATCCCCATCCACATGCAGTCCCATGCGACGACAGGTATGTCTACTGCCACGGCACTGAAATGTATCGAAGCCGGGATTGATAACGTCGATACCTCCATCTCATCGATGAGTATGACTTATGGGCATACAGCAACTGAATCACTGGTGGCGATACTGCAAGGTCAGGATAGAGACACGGGACTGGACCTTAATCTACTGGAAGAAATCGCTGCTTATTTCCGTGAAGTAAGAAAGAAATATGCCTGTTTCGAAGGCTCTTTAAAAGGCATTGATTCTAGAATCCTTGTCGCCCAGGTGCCCGGCGGCATGCTGACAAACATGGAAGGCCAGCTTCGCGAACAGGGAGCCTCAGACCGTTTTGATGAAGTGCTGGAAGAGATTCCACGCGTACGTAAAGATCTCGGTTATATCGCACTGGTTACACCAACATCACAGATCGTCGGCACCCAGGCGGTGCTTAACGTGTTGACAGGTGAACGCTACAAAAGTATTTCGCTGGAAACTGCTGCTGTGCTCAAAGGTGAATACGGTGCTACACCGGCACCGGTAAATGAAGAACTACAAAAACGTGTGCTTGAAGGGGCTGAGCCGGTCACCTGCCGCCCGGCAGATCTCATCGATGATGAACTGGATAAATTGACTGCTGAACTGGAACAGACTGCAGGAGAAAAAGGTATACAGCTGGCCGATGGCGAGAATGAGATTGATGATGTACTGACCTATGCGCTGTTTCCCCAGGTCGGGCTGAAGTTTCTTGAAAATCGTGACAACCCGGATGCCTTTGAGCCAGTACCTGCAGCCATTGAGCATGAAATCGTTACCAATGAAGAAGGTGATGAGGTTTACACTGTCACCGTTGAAGGCCAGTCCTATGTCGTCGGTGTACGAAATGGCGGTGAAATCGCCTCAATCCATCCTACTGGATCAAATAATGAGGCGGCAGCTACTACTGCATCCCCAGCTGCAGTCAGCGGAACAGGGACGCCGATACTGGCACCGCTGGCAGGGACGATATTTAAAATCCACGTCACCAATGGCCACTCCGTTGCCAAAGGGGACGTTGTGATTATTCTGGAAGCCATGAAGATGGAAACAGAGATACGCTGTTCTCAACCGGGTGTGGTGACAGATATCCTTATTCGCGAAGGTGATTCTGTCGCCGTCGGCGATAAACTGTTGCTGATCAAATAAGGCTGAAGCTCAAATGGATAAGCTAACAGGTTTATGGCAAAGCACAGGGCTTTACCAGATGGATCTCGGGCAACCGATCATGATAGCTGTTGGTTTCTTCCTGTTGTATCTGGCTATCCGAAAAGGTTTTGAACCGCTGTCGCTGCTGCCGATAGGTTTTGGTGCCATACTGGTGAATATTCCAGGTGCGGGTTTGATGGATGCACCACTGATTGAGGCAGGGCACACTATCGCATCCGGTGGCTTCCTCTATTATGTCTATAATGTCGGTATTTCTTCCGGTGCATTCCCGCTAATAATCTTTATGGGCGTAGGGGCGATGACTGATTTTGGCCCATTGCTGGCAAACCCCAAAACACTTTTTCTTGGTGCGGCAGCCCAGTTTGGTATTTTTGCTACCGTACTCGGTGCTGTGGCTATAAGCTCGATGGGCTGGATTGATTTCAGTATTGCAGATTCTGCTGCCATCGGGATTATCGGTGGGGCAGACGGGCCAACAGCTATTTTTGTTGCTAGCAGGCTGGCTCCCGACCTGCTCGGGGCGATTGCCGTAGCCGCCTATTCCTATATGGCACTGGTTCCTATCATCCAGCCACCGATTATACGATTATTAACTACGCATGAAGAACGCTGTATTGAAATGGTGCAGCTGCGCCATGTATCCCGTACCGAAAAAATAGTATTTCCATTATTGCTGTTAATGCTGGTTGCTTTACTGCTACCTACAGCAACACCTTTACTGGGAATGTTTGCACTCGGCAATCTGATGCGTGAAAGTGGCGTAGTGGACCGCCTCAGTGATACCGCACAGAACGCATTAATTAATATCGTCACCATTTTTCTTGGTCTCGCAGTAGGTTCGAAAATGAGTGCGGAACATTTTCTTAACGTCAAAACGTTGGGCATACTCTCACTCGGTATTATCGCCTTTGGTATCGGCACTGCTGCCGGTATCCTGATGGCCAAGTTGATGAATAAGTTTGCAAAACATAAGGTCAATCCTTTGATTGGCTCTGCCGGTGTTTCTGCTGTACCGATGGCAGCTCGAGTTTCTAACCGTATGGGTCTGGAAGCCAATCCTCATAACTTCCTGCTGATGCACGCAATGGGACCCAATGTTGCTGGTGTAATAGGCTCTGCCGTTGCGGCGGGTGTTATGCTGGCCTTGCTTGGTTAATGAATAAATGCTGAAACAAGGTTTTTTCTTTTTTTTGCTACTGATACCGTTTTCTGCACAGTCATCAGGTCTTGCAACGTTTAAAGGAATGGATAACGGAAAACCCTATATCCTGAGCCTTGAATATTTAAATAAGAACACTTCTCGCATTGATATGGACGACAATAGTGGTATCAGCAGCTATTTATTATTCAAAGACAGTCAAGCACAGGTAGTCACTGCCTACCAGGGGAATACCCTGGTTATGGATCTGGCTAGTGTAAGCCAGATGGCCCAGGGTCTTGGCGTTATGAATGTGCTGGGTATTGATTCTGAAACCTTGCTGATCAAAGTTGTACGTATGGAGCCTACCGGTAAAAAAGAAAGAGTGGCAGGAATCGACGGTGAAGTTTATAAACTTACCTGGACAAGAAATAACGTAAAGCAGCAGGATGATCTCGTGGTAAGTAAAGACAGGCGGGCCTGGGAATATACAGAAGCCTGGGTTGATGCAATCGATGTCATTAGCAAGTCGAATCCATCAATTAATATACAGGGTGATGAACTGTTGAACAGGGTGAGCAAAGATAAAATAGGAATACTTCGTCTTGGCAAGCGTTTTCGCCTGGTTTCAGTTAAAAACCAGCCTGTTGATCCCACACGTTTTGTTGCACCTGACACCAGCTTTACAATCCCGGGGCTTGGTGATTTGCTGGGTGGCCTGTAGTGAAAAAATGTGAGAAGACCTTTTAACTAAAATGATAAAAACCGTAAGGAGTTTTTAAAAATGAAAAGATTAATTCTGACAATATTTTTCCTTTCCCCTGTTGTAGCGAGTGCACAGGGTATGAATCAGCAGGACATGCAGAACATGATGGCACAGATGCAGGAAATGGCTGTATGCATGCAGGCAGTAGATAAGAATGAGATGAAAGGGCTAGAGGAAGATACAAAGAAGTTTGAAGCGGAAATGAAGGGGCTTTGTAAAGATGGCAAGCGAGATGAGGCTCAGAAGCGAGCAATAGAATTTAGTAAGAAAATGATGGCTTCCCCAGCATTGACAACCATGCGCAAGTGTACGGAGAAGATGTCAGCTTCTATGAAAGGGATGATGCCGAATATGGACCCTGAAGAGATGGCAAAAGATTACAGTAATCACCATGTTTGTGATGAGTTATAATTTCAGCCAATTAACCCCTTAAAAAATCAATCATCTATGGAGTCATTTATTATGAGAAAGCACAGAATTCATCAGCCTATAGCGGGTATCAGCCTGCTCCTGTTGCTGACATCTTTTCTTTTCAGCAGTAATGCCGTGGCTGCATCAGCACAGGAGATTGATGCTAAAGTAGATGCGACGCTGAAGATATTTAAAGTACAGGTTCCTGGTGCCGCTCAATATCTTAGTGTCGCTAAAGGTGTGCTGATATTTCCCAGTGTTTT
>JAUVSB010000092.1 GCA_030597275.1 Gammaproteobacteria bacterium | reverse complement strand
TTCTCGCCATTGTTCAATTTCATGAAATGCCTTCACCTCATCCCTTTGAGGTTGTGATATCTGGGCAAGCAACTGCTGAATGGCAACATTGTCTTCTTCGCGCAACAGCTTGCCGATATGCTGCAGCTGCCGGCGCAGTGCTTCCCGCTTCAAGCTATGCGCAAGGATAATCGAACCATGCAGAGATTCTGAGATGTCGAATTTGTTCAGTGATACCAGGGGCAAATCAACCAGCTCCCTGCCGAGATCACGCAAGGCCTGCATTTCACGTTTCACCTGTGATTTACTTATTATTAATTCTTCATTTTCTTCTTTCATATGGGCACCTCTATTAATTCTGGATAGATCAGATTCCATTCATTGTGTTCATATCAAGGCAAGGATCGCACGTAATAGCTAGCTATTGCGAAGATTCTTAACGCAGAGATGGACAATTTAGGATGCAAGATGAATATTCATGGATTAATAGAGGTGCCCTTAATACTTCATCACATTCGGATCTTCAACTTCCGGTACATATACGGGGTCTTTTTTTGTCTTAGACGCTGGTGTGGCGCGATTAAATGACCAGCCGGTAAGTTCCCGTATCTGTTCTTCCATAGTTTTTGATAGCGGTACCATCAGGCCAGCAGTGTGCAGTATGTCTTTATTACCAAAATCACGTTGCTGTTTATAGGCGTATATCCTTGCCGATTGAATGAGTGACTCGATTTCAGCCCCGCTCCACTTTTCAGTAATGGACGAGAGTATATCAATTTTAAACGCTTCAGGATCACCGCCATTGGCCTTGATGTGAATTCTCAGTATCTCCTTACGCTCTTCAAAATTAGGCAGGTTCAGGAAAAAGACCTGGTCAAAGCGGCCTTTGCGCAGCATCTCTGCAGGCAGCATTTTGATCCTGTTGGCTGTTGCTGCGACAAAAACATCGTGTGATTTCTCCTGCATCCAGGTAAGAAAACTTGAGAATATGTTGATGTTGCCACCTTGCGAAGAGCCTTCGTCGTAACCGAAGCTGTTCTCTACTTCATCAATCCACAGCACGATAGGGGCAATTTTTTCTGCCATGCTAATGGCCTGTTCAAATGCATACTCAGGTGTGCCGTAAACACCGGACATAACAAGGTTCATATCGAGTCGTACCAGCGGGACATTCCATGCGCTGGCAATGACCTTGGAGGCCATACTTTTACCACAGCCGCTGACGCCCATGAACAGAATACCTGAAGGAGGTTGAATTCCTGCAGCGATAGCCTCACGGCTGAAAAGTTGTTTGCGTGTGGTAACCCAGTCTTTCAGGTTGTCCAGACCACCGACATCATCCAGCCCGGTAATGCTTGGAATGAAACGAAGGCAGCTTTCCTTTTTTAGAATCTGTCCTTTCTCGCGCTGTGCGGCATTGACGACTTCTTCCGGTTTTAGTTTTTTGACTCTTAGCAGGGATAATAACAGGTGACCGATTTCTTCCAGTCCCAGTCCTTTCATGGCAATGGAAGTTTGTTTTATCCAGTCATCGTTGATTTTATCTGCAAGTTTGTATCGAATCAGAGCTTCTTTGATATAACTGAAAATTTCATCATCGGTGGGTTGCTCAAATTCCACCAGTAATACTTCTTTTTTTATGGAATCCGGCAACTGTAAATTAGGGTAAGAAAAGAAAATAAAAGCATCTCTATTTTTATATTCCTGGTAGAGGTCACGCAATACACGTTCCAGTTTCAAGTTGTTATCAAGGTATGCTGGTAAGTCTTTTAGCAAGTAGAATGCCTGTTTATCAGACTTTGCAATATATTCGATGGCTTCTACAGGGTCGCTAATATCTTCTATCTGTCCTTCGTGAGTATAAAACCCCTTGCCTGCTGTCCAGGTAATAACAGGCCTGTCATCGAAATAATGCTTTGCAGAGACCTGTGCCAGTGTTTTCTCGATACGCTCTTCTTCCCAGCCAAGAATATAAATCAGTGGGTAGCGTGCGGTGATGCCGCTGACAATTTGCTGTGTTGCTGATTCACGCATTATTAAATCTCATGTTGATGTTTAAGCTGGTTTAGCAGCCTGTGGCCATCATACCGTATTTCTTTTAATCAGGCTTTGCCACTTCTATTATTTGCAACCAGTGACGTACTGGAATCTCAGTGCCGCTTTGCAGGTGCAGCAGGCAACCGATATTTGCAGTAGCAATCAGGGCAGGTTTATCACTGGTCAAATCCTGTAATTTGTTTTGTTTTAACTGTCTGGATATTTCAGGCTGTAAAGTTGAATATGACCCTGCAGAACCGCAGCAGAGGTGGCCAATATTCTGTTGTGTCAGCAGAAATCCTGCAGATTGAAGTAGCTGTTCAACACGTCCTTTAATGGCAAGTCCATGTTGTTGACTGCAGGGGGCCTGGTAACAGATACGATCTTCTATGCCGGAACGGGTTTTCAATTGCCCTGAAAAAGCTTCGAGTATTTCTACTGGATCACAACAGAGTCCTGCTACTTGACTGGCCTTGTCTGCATAGTCGGGATCATTTGCTAACAAATGCCCATAATCCTGAACCATGGTTGCACAGCCGCTGGCAGTTACCACGATAGCTTCAACACCCTGTTCAATCACCGGCCACCAGTTATCGATGTTTTTCCTGGCAAGATATCGTGCCTCTTCGCTGGCATCGTTATGATGCGATAGTGCACCGCAACAATGATCCGTTGAGGATTCAATAACAGTAAAGCCAAGCTGATTAAAAAGTTCAGTTGCTGAATGGTTGATGTCCGGCGCGCAAACCTGCTGCGCACAGCCGCGGAGCATGATGAGTGTGCGTTTTTTATTCACATCAGCAGCTGGCTTCGAGCTGGAAAGTTCTTTATTTGTTTCTCGATTTGCAGTTTTTCCCAGCGGTGGAATATTTTTCTTTAAAGACATCGGCAGCAGAAAACTGGATGCATGAGCCGCTGATAGCAGGAATTTGAACAGCGGTGGTCGAAGTATGATCTTCCTTAATAATAAACGTGTCCACTTCTCTTTTAGTGGACGGCTTAGTGTTTGCTGGTGGAGCTGCCTGCCTACTTCCAGTAAGCGGCTGTATTTAACTCCGGACGGGCAGGTGGTTTCACACGACTGGCAGGTCAGGCAGCGATCAAGATGTTTGCGTGATGATGGGGTGGGGTCCGCCCCTTCAAGAATTTGTTTAATCAGGTATATGCGACCACGAGGCCCATCGAGCTCATCTCCAAACAGCTGAAATGTGGGGCAGGTGGCATTGCAGAAACCGCAATGGACACAGCGTCTCAGATTGTCTTCAACATCCTTTGTATAAGCCTGATGCTGGTGATTTTCAGCGAGTGTGGTCTGCATCAGAGATTCAGGTAGAGTCGGCCGGGATTGAGTATGCCAGCGGGGTCCATGACCTTTTTTATGCGTTTGTGCAGTTCAAACAGACCATCAGCTAATGGGCTGAAGACATCTTCATCCTGTTTGCTATTGCGGTATACCGAAGCGGTGCCGCCAAGTTCAGCAGCATGTTTTTGCACCTCGTCAAAAGACAGTGATGATTTTATCCAGCGCAGGGCACCGCCCCAGTCAGCCAGGCATTCACCATCAAAGGTATCGTAGGCAGCATTTGCGGGGACCACCAGGCGGTATATAGGTGAGTCATCATCAAAGAAACTTAACTGTTGCTCGTTAAGTTTTTGCCAGTAGTCATTAGAGGTTTCTTTCCTGCTGGAAGGAAGCTTGCTCATCGCATCATCTATCGATGATGCTGAACCAGAGAGACGAATAGACAGCTGCCCTTGATAAAAGCTGGCTGCTGACAATGGTAGCGAACAATTTCTCCAGTCATGCAAGATACGATGCATATCCTTATTGTCTGAGAGGATGGTAAAACTGATTTCATGTTCTGGCAGCGGTAACAGCTTCACAGTGATGTCTAGCATTAGCCCCAGGGTGCCAAGCGCTCCGGCCATCGGTCGGAACAAGTCATAACCGGCAACATTTTTCATAACCTTGCCACCGAGACGTATCTCTTTGCCAATACCCGTCAGTATGCGGGTGCCAATGACATAATCACGCACCGCACCGGTCCAGGGTCTCCTGGGGCCAGCCAGTGCAGTCGCTATGCAGCCTCCCAGTGTTGCCCTGTTATTAAAGCATGGCGGCTCGAAGGGCAACATCTGTCCATGCTCAGCCAACAGATCAATGATGTCTTTTATCGGCGTCCCTGCACGCGCAGTGATCGTCAGCTCGCCAGGCTGATAGTCGAGGATGCCGTTGTGATCAGCGACATGAAGAGGAATTGCATCTGTATTACTGATATCGCAGCCATAGAAGGCTTTACTGTTATTGCCTATGATCTGCAGCGACTGTGCGTTTTTGGCAGCATCGCTGATCTTTTGTTGCAGGTTTTTTGAGATATCCATTCGACTAATGTTTATAAATTATATTTTCTGTAGGTCCGAATTCATTTGGACAAATCCCCGTGCGAATGAATTCGCACCTACAATAGGTCTCATTGACTGGTTCATTGATTCACCAGGGATTAAAACCTTTCAAGTTCTGGAAAGGGAAGTTCGCCCTTGTGGACGTGCATAGCACCGAGTTCGGCGCAGCGGTGAAGGCTGGGTACTGCTTTACCCGGGTTAAGCAGGGATTGCGGATCAAATGCTTCTTTTAGAGCATGAAACAGCGCTAGCTCATCGCTATTGAACTGCTCACACATGGCATCAAGTTTTTCTACACCCACTCCATGTTCGCCAGTGATAGTACCGCCATGCTCGACGCACAATTTAAGAATACGAGTTCCGAACTCTTCCGCCTTATGCAGCTCACCTGTAATGCTTGCATCGTAGAGAATCAATGGGTGCAGGTTGCCATCACCGGCATGAAATACATTGGCAACAGCAAGGCCATATTCTTCAGACCACATTCCTATTTGTTTCAGTACCGTTCCAAGCGCAGCACGCGGTATGGTTCCATCCATCACGTAATAATCCGGTGATATCCGTCCCACTGCAGGGAAGGCCGCTTTGCGACCGGCCCAGAAACGCTGTCTTTCCTGATCGTCCTTTGACGTGCGGACACTCGTTGCACCCTGTTCATGCAACAGGGGTTTTAACTTTTCTATGTGTGTGCTGACTTCAACATCCAGCCCATCAAGTTCACATAAGAGAATGGCTTCTGCATCCAGTGGATAACCCGCATGGGCATAGTCTTCAGCTGCTTTGATGGCATAGCGATCCATCATCTCCAGTCCTGCCGGAATAATGCCTGCATTAATAATTGCGCTGACGGCATCACCTGCCTGTTCAATGTCATCAAAAGCCGCCAGCATAACGCGGGCAACGGGAGGTTTGACGCGGAGCTGAACACGTATCTCTGTAATGATTGCCAGCATTCCTTCGGAGCCGGTCAGTATTGCCATCAGGTCGTAACCGGGAGACTCCATTGTATTATTGCCTAGCTGATGAACCTCGCCATCCATGGTGATAATTCTCATGGCGACGATATTATGAACAGTCAGTCCGTATTTCAGGCAATGCACCCCGCCTGAATTTTCCGCGACATTGCCACCTATGCTGCAGGCAATCTGGGAAGAAGGGTCAGGTGCATAATAGAGTCCTAGATCAGAAACAGACTCAGAGATCGCCAGGTTGCGTACACCGGGTTCAACCAGGGCAGTCAGGTTTGCTTCATCGATTTCCAGGATACGGTTAAAACGCATCATGGACATAAGCAAAGCGCCCTCAACCGGGCGAGACCCACCCGACAGACCGGTCCCTGCACCGCGTGTGACTACCGGTATTGAATACTGGCGGCACAGCTCAAGTATATAGAGGATTTCGTCCTCGGTTTCAGGTATGGCAACAGCTAATGGTTGTTCACGCAAAATGCTTAAACCATCACATTCGTAGGGAGTCAGCTCTTCCTGTTTTATCAGCAGGCGATCTTCGGGCAATAAGTTTGTCAGTTGTTGTATGAAGGTGTTGATTGGCATGGGCTTATCATACCTGTGATCAGGTTTATAAAGAACCTGTATTTGTTCGGGATTCGTTTGGTTTTCTTTGTGCTGGCGCACGGCGGGTTTTCTTT
>JAUVSB010000102.1 GCA_030597275.1 Gammaproteobacteria bacterium | reverse complement strand
CTCTTGTCATAACTGAATGCCACCAGCCCTTCACGTGCGGAATGACGGTCAAAGCCATGTGAAGTTCCATTGGCCATGCGTGTTAACCAGGCACTTTTAAACAGCCCCTGCGCATCAATGATTATATTGTAGTCAGCAGCCTGAATCCTGTGCTTGAATGCGTGCCATTGGTGGCGAGTTTGCCTGGAAAGAGGTGATTTGCGCCAACGTCGAAGGGAGACCGGGATGACCTGGATTACTGCGTTATGCCAGGAAGGTATCGGCGCAAAGGCCTCTTCAACAACCCAGTCAAAGCTGATTTCCGGCATCGCAGCCCGGGCATCAGTCAGCGCTGGCAGGGCATGTACGACATCGCCGAGTGAAGAGGTTTTTATGACCAGTACACGCATGATTGTTCAACAGGCAACGAGGGAGCCAACGTGCTCAGCAGCAGCATCAATTTCAAACTCACTGAAAACGCGTATACCGTTTTGGCGTAATAGAGTCGTTGTAATACCTGCTCCAGAGATTAGCGTATGACTGAAGCTGCCATCATACACCTGTGCAGAGCCGCAGGATGGACTGTTTTCTTTCAGTATCGCGATGCGGATATTTTCTCGACGACATGAGATCAGTACATGTTGCGCACCACAGAGGAAGTAACGGCTGACATCTTCATCGTCTTCGGTTTTCACAAAGCCATTACCTGTCAGGATTTCATCAGCAAAGCCTTCCATCTCTGCGGCGGGTCTTGGCACTGGCAGACCACCACTGACTTCAGGGCAGACCGGCACCAGCCGCCCTTCCTGGCGCCAACGATCCAAAGTGGGGCTATGTATTTCTTTTGACTGGCCATCGTAACGCACTGGCTGTCCCAGCAGGCAGGAGCTGATGAGAATTTTAGTCTTCACTTAACAGAGGTGCCCTTCAAGTACTTATCCAGTGAAACCATTGCTGATAGAGGTCCTGGTTTGTCGCCGCGATGGCAGAGCGAGGTTCGAGTGTTGCCTGGAAACCGTTGTCGCCTTCAAGTGTAGATGAGCTGCCGCCTGCTTCATCAAGAATCAGCCAGCCTGCTGCATAATCCCACAGCTTTTGCTTGCCGTGCAGGTAAACCTGGCCACGTCCGGCAGCAAGCCAGGCCCAGTCCAGTGCGACGGAACCAAAACTTCGTTGTGAAGAATAAGGCGCATGGGTAGCGAGCCGTGTGGCAAGCTCAGGTTCAAGTCTTTTGAAATCAATGATTGCAGAGCATCGCTGCAGGGCTGTGTGCGCAGCTGCAGTTGCATCGAGTTGTTTATCGTTAAGTCTTGCACCCTTGCCTTTTTCTGCGACAAAACACTCATCCCGTATCGGGTCGTAGATAATGCCGATTGAGGGCTGGCCATTTTCTATCAGTGCTAATGAGATGCTAAAAAAAGGGATGCCTGAGGCAAAGTTGCTTGTACCATCAAGAGGGTCCAGGCACCAGAATGATGCTTTTTCATCATTGATGATAGCGTTTTGCTTCTGTTCCGACATTTCTTCACCAAGCAGTGGTATCTCCGGGTGTAGCTCGTTTAATGCCTTCTGTAATCGGTTTTGAACACTGATATCGGCTTCAGTGACAAGGCTGCCATCCTGCTTGTAGGTAAAGGCGGTATCTTGAAAACGAGGCAACAGTTCCTCCCTGGCTGCATCGATAACAAGCTCTCTCAATAGCGATAGTTCAATGGGGAATATTTTAGTCATTCACATATCTCTCGTCATTAAGCACTGCCCTGACTGTTGGAGCTTTCTTCATTATATCTCCCTCAGGACTTCTGGATTTCGGCCCAGAGATCGTGTGCATTATGGTCAGTGATTTTAGCACGTACGATGTCACCTGCTTTCAAGTCAAAATCTCCATCAAGAAAAACCACGCCGTCAATTTCTGGTGCATCACTCTTGCTGCGGCCGATATAACCTTCTTCATCTTTACTATCAATGATGATGTCCTCTATCCGCCCGACACGCCTGGCCAGCCTTTGTTCTGAGATATTTTCCTGAACCGCCATGAAGCGTTGCAGCCGGTCCTGTTTAATTTCTTCAGGCACATGATCTGGAAGTGCGTTTGCGGCTGCGCCGTCAACTGGAGAATAGGCAAAGGCACCAACCCGATCGAGCTGGGCTGTTTCGAGAAAGTCCAGTAACTCCTGGAACTGTTGTTCGGTTTCCCCTGGAAAGCCAACGATGAAGGTGCTGCGCAGGGTAATATCGGGACAAATCTCTCGCCACTTTTCAATGCGGCGCAACACATTCTCTGCATTGGCAGGCCGTTTCATTGCCTTGAGGATATCGTGATTGGCATGCTGCAAGGGAACATCAAGGTAAGGCAGGATGGTGCCTTCGGCCATTAACGGGATGACCTGGTCGACATGTGGATAGGGATAGACATAGTGCAGGCGTACCCAGGCACCCAGTTCGCCGAGGGCCTGCGATAGTTCCAGGAAGCGGGTTTTCAGCGGTTTGCCACGCCAGAAATCACTACGATAGCGAGTATCGAGGCCATAGGCGCTGGTATCCTGAGAGACGACCAGTAGTTCACGCACACCGGCACTGATCAGGCCTTCGGCCTCATCCATGACCTCTGTAACAGGTCGGCTGACCAGGTCTCCACGCAACGCAGGGATGATGCAGAATGTGCAACGGTGGTTGCAGCCTTCAGAAATTTTCAGATAGGCGTAATGGCGCGGGGTCAGTTTTATGCCGCCGGGTGGAATCAGGCTCAATTTCGGGTCTGTATCGGGTGGCAGATGCTGATGGATTGCGTTCATGACCTCATCGGCCGCATGCGGGCCGGTGACCGCCAGCAGATCAGGGAAGGCCTGTTCAACGACACCCTGTTTGGCACCGAGACATCCTGTCACGATGACCTTGCCGTTCTCATTCAGGGCTTCAGAGATTGCCTGCATCGATTCTTCCACTGCGTCATCGATAAATGCGCAGGTATTGATGACGACGACATCCGAGCTCTTATAGTCGGGCTGAATGGCATAACCTTCGGCGCGCAGGCGCGTGATGATCTGTTCGGAGTCAACCAGCGCCTTGGGGCAGCCAAGGCTGATAAAGCCAATTGATGGGATATGGTGGGACATGGACCTTCCAATGATCGTGAGGCAGTTTTGATGCGCTCTATTTTATGTTAAATATGATGAACTATGAAATTTTCTACCCATATTGAGAAAATATTGAAGACATCATCGCTACACATATTGCTTGCAGCCTTACTAATAATACCCGCAATAGCCAGTTGCTCTGAATCAGCGAATTCCAATAATGCTACAAAAACTGTTCATATCCCGGGGCAGCGCATTGTTGATTACGAAACAGCTCGAAAGGTTTTCTGGCGGGAGTTATATAATAAAGGAGGCATGACACTCTATTGTGGAGACACCCTTCACTCTGGATATAACAAGGGTGTGAACATTGAACATGTTTTCCCCGCTTCATGGATGGCCTATGACCTGCGCTGCGGTAAACGCAAGCAGTGCCGGGAAAGCAGTGCAGAATTTAACCGCATAGAAGCTGATCTGCATAATCTTTACCCATCACGCAGCGATGTAAACAAGGCACGCAGCAACTATCGCTTTACCATAATCCCAGGCGAGCAGAGAGTGTTTGGGCAGTGTGATTTTGAGTTTGATGAAAAACATCGTATAGCGGAGCCCTCTCCCGCGGCAAGGGGCCGCATCGCGCGTGCGATGCTGTATATGAGTGATCAGCATGATCTCTATCTAAAGAGGAAACTGGAATCCCTGCTGATTGCCTGGGATAAAAAATACCCACCGGAGCAGGCTGAACACAGGCGTAATGATCGTATTGAGCAGATACAGGGTAACCGCAACCCATTTATTGATATACACAGAAATTAATAAAAATTAGATAGGGTGCTGCTCCAAATCAGAGTCAACGGTAAGCAATTTAAGCATGACATAGATCAAGGAAATCACGAGAATTTCCGTCTAGCCTCTTCAGCTTTATTGTAAGTTGCATAGCTGAAAGCGCCGACAAATAATATAGAGGAGCATGATGGATGACCGACCCAAGGTATAAGTTTTCCTTACTTTCTCGTAAGGTATTGCTTGGCGTCACATTGGGTGGTGCGCTGTTTTTCATGTCGCTGGGGGTTATTTTATGGGGTGGCTTTAATACAGCAATGGAGGCGACAAATACGTTGGGTTTTTGTATCTCCTGCCATGAAATGGAGCAGAACGTGTACCAGGAATACAAAAAGACTGCACATTACAAGAATAGCAGCGGTGTACGGGCCATTTGTTCAGATTGCCACGTTCCCGACCCCTGGGTGCACAAGGTGGTGCGCAAGATCCAGGCCAGCAGAGAGCTGGTATTCAAGGCGCTGGGCACCATTGATACCCCGGAGAAGTTTGAGCAACATCGTCTAGAAATGGCGCAACGCGTCTGGAAGACGATGAAATCGACCGATTCCCGAGAGTGCCGCAATTGTCACGATTTTGAGGCGATGGAATTGTCAGAGCAGCGTGATGTGGCCAGTGAGCGCCACCAGCAGGCAGCTAAAGAAGGCAAGACCTGTATAGATTGCCATAAAGGCATTGCACATACATTGCCGGAAGAGTTTCTTGAGCAGGAACACGAGAGGTTCGAACGTGAATCGGTTCCCTGCTACGACTGTCATAGTGATATGCCGAGACCTCCTGCTGATGACGGCTGGTAGGGTCGGGTATTTAGTCTAATTTTTAGCTAGCTAGTGTGTGAAATAACACACAAAAGTCTATCTACTTGATTTATGTCAAGTTTATCATCTTAGTTATGTGACATTGTCACAATTAGTAATTTTTCATATAAGAATAAGTTTTTACATCGAGGAGGATACTTATGGAGTGCTTCAAGCAAGCCGGACTGGCTCTATCTGGTTTATTCATTTTGTCGGTAGTTACCGCCACATCCGCGCAGGCTGCCCCTGCCGGCGACGCCGTCGACACCAAGCAGGGTAAGGCTTTATTTACCCAGAACTGTGCGGTTTGCCACCAGGCAGATGCCATCGGCAAACCCGGGTTTGCCCCCTCACTGACCAATAAGGAATTTCTGAGTATATCCTCGGACAAGTGTCTGGAAGGCACGATACGAGACGGTCGCGCAGGTACCGGCATGCCTGGCTTCGCCCACCTGGGAAGATCAAAGGTCCAGGATATCGTTGCTTATTTACGCACCTATGCAGAATTACCTG
>JAUVSB010000045.1 GCA_030597275.1 Gammaproteobacteria bacterium | reverse complement strand
GGCTAGAGAAAGAAACGCTGCAAAATAGATCAGGGCAAGTATCTTAAGAAACAGCCAGCTGGTGAGCCGATACTCATCAGCGGGTTTAAAAAGATCAGTAAATCTGTTTGCCATCATTGATCCCGAGGAGCATTATGATATCTATGGGCATCTCTAATAATCCATGAATATTCATCTTGCACCCCAAATTATCCATCTCGGCGTTAAGAATCTTCGCAATAGCCTAGCTATTACGTGCGATCCTTGCCTTGATATGAACTATCTGGAATACAATCTGACCTATCCAGAATTAATAGAGGTGCCCATAGGTTTCTAAGAAACTAATGTCGACATTCTCACATTGAGAAAGAAAAATGAAGGAAGAAGCACAAAAAGTCTACTTGCAATGGCGCAGGACAAAAATCATTGCCACTATAGGTCCCGCAAGTGATTCAGAAAGAAAGATAAAAAGTCTGATTAATCTGGGGTTGATGCCTTCAGATTAAATATGTCTCACGGCAGTCATCAGCAACACCAGGAAACGTTTAACCCTGTAAGAAAAGTAAGCTCGAAAATGGGAAAGCATATCCCGATCCTGATGGATTTATGTGGTCCAAAACTACGTGTGGGAAGATTTAAGTCTGGTCAAATTACATTAAAAAAGAAATTCGAAGGTCACCATTACCTGCAGAAATGTAACCGGTGATAAAAACACAATCCCATCACAGGTTAAAAATCTCTATAAAGATGTAAAACCATCCTCTTAAGGTAGAGGAGAAAGAGACCCGTAACTGGAAGCTCTTATGCAAAGTTGTTGCCAGGCGATTAAAGCTTACGCGAACAGGTAATACTGTTTTGCTAGTCTCTGGGTTTAATAAAGAGCCTGCTTATAACGAGCCAGTTATTAAAATAATGAAAGTTTGATTTGTTAGTTTCAGGTTTCAGGTTTCAGGTTTCGAGTTTCAAGTTTTCATATTTAAACATGTTCCCTGCGAGCCAGAAACATAGCGCCAACACAATACAGACCATTTGAGCGAGGGCGTAATGCAGTGGGCTGGCAGAGAGTATTGGTACCAGCAGGCTGGCAGCCAGCGCAGAAAATAATACTTGAACAAAACTTTGTACTGCAGAAGCAGTGCCGCGGTTATGCGGAAAACAATCCATAGATAAGACGCTTATACCCGGAATGGCCAGTGCCACACCTAATGCGTACAGTGCCAGTGGAAGAATTACTTTTACTGCTGTAATTTCAGATGATGTCATTAGCAGGACATTCAATATTGATGTCCCAATCATGATGGTAAGTGCAATCGTTACTATCGTTTTTGATCTTAATCTGTGTGACAGCAAGACAGAAATAAATGAGCCGGCAATGATACCGGCAGTCATCGGGACGAACTGCAGTGCAAAGTAACGGCTATCAAGCCCCAGGAAGTCAAAAATAATTGTTGGCGAGCCAGCGATATACAGGAACAGGCCTGCAAACCCGGTTCCCAGTGTCAGTACAAAAAACAGAAACCGGCCATTCTTCATTGTGCGGTAATATAGATTAGCAACATGTAGAGGATGGAACGACTGGCGCTCATTTTTTGCCAGTGTCTCAGGTAGATAGTAAATGGACATTAAAATAATGATTACAGCGTAGAGGGCGAGAAAATAAAATACGCTACGCCAGCCGAAGGCCTGGTGTAACCAGCCACCAATAATTGGGGCGATGGCTGGTGCAAGGGCAAACAGCATCATCACATAGGCCATTGCACGATGTGCTCCGTGTTCGTCATGTGCATCCCGTATCATCGCGCGACCAGCAACCATGCCGCCGCTGGCGCTAATGCCCTGTAATACGCGAAATAGAAGAAAGCTGTCGAAGTCCTGACTCATCGCACAGCCCAGGGAGGCAAGCAAATAGAGAGTCAGGGTGCTGATAATGACCAGCCTGCGACCTGTGCGGTCAGAGAGGGGGCCCCAGAACAGGGTGGATAGCGCTGAAGCGACGAGATAAAAACCAATGCTTTGTAGCAGAATAGATCTATCTATATTAAATTCAGATTCAAGTGCAGGGAATGAGGGCAGGTAGGTGTCGATGCTGAACGGACCAATCATCGATAATAGTGCTATGGTGATAATCAACCATGCACTTAAGGCGTTTTCGGTTTTATTCATTGGGGTATTAATTTCTGCGCTACATCTGCTAAGCGTTTACTCTTTTGCACTCTATCACGTATGGCTACAAACATTTTTTAAAGCAAGATATCTACTCATGGCAGATAAAAAATCAAATAGCTCAGACAAAGAAACACTGCCATTTATTATTCCTGACTGGGTCAACTGGATAGCTCAGGATGAAAGTGGTGTTTGGTGGGGGTATTCGGTTGAGCCACTGCGGAACGACCATGGCTGGTATGAGAATGAAGTCGGTGAGTACTTGCGCCTGGGGGTGACAGAGCCAGTAAACTGGACGCATTCCCTATCCAGAATTAATAGAGGTGCCTTATAACCTTGATGAACTGAGGGTGAAGTTTGCAAGCAGTGTCGCTAGAATCACCCAGTTGAAAATTTTTATCGTGAAAAAACAGGTATGAAACATGAGTAATGTAATGGCTGTGCTGCTGGATGGTGTTGCACAACTGGAATACGACAGGGAAAAACTGTTACCCGATCACCAGGCGGCCTACCTCGACAAGATGGATGAGAAAATGGCACAGGGCATATCTATTGGCGAAGAAGAAATAATGAACCCGGATATTAATCAGCGTGCACAGTTTGTCGTGGCAAACCTTCTGCACGCCTTGAAAACAGACAATGAGCAGGTGGCTGGGGCGATGTGCAGCTATCTTGCTCTGCGCCTGCCCGATTTGAAACAGGTAAAAATTAATGAACAGAATGGCGACGTTTCAATTGAATTTGATTATGAGAATGAATATTCCAACCAGGTAGCTGTTGAATTTAAATTGCACTAGATAATTACTTGCAATGCTGCCCATATTCTATTCATTTCGTCGTTGCCCTTATGCCATGCGTGCTCGCCTGGCCCTGCAATATAGTGGCGTGAAAGTGGAACTGCGTGAGATTGTCCTTAATGACAAACCTGAAGAAATTCTCAATCTGACAAAAGAGGCCACAGTCCCTGTTCTGGAACTGCCAGATGGGCGGGTTATTGATGAAAGCTGGGATATTATGCTTTGGGCGATTCGACAAAATGACCCGGACTCATGGCTTGGAGAGGGTGAGTCCAGTCTATTTGACGCAGAAATAATGGTAGAGATGAATGATTTTTCATTCAAGACTGACCTGGATCATTACAAATATGCAGACCGTTATCCTGAATATCCATTGGAATACTACCGTTCCCTGGGAGAAGAATACTTGCAGGACCTTGAAGATGCATTAACTGAATCAAGGTGTTTGCTAGGAGAGACGCTATCTATAGCCGATATAGCAATTTTTCCTTTCATTCGGCAATTCGCTTTTGTCGATAAAGACTGGTTTGATCAGGCACCTTATCCAAAACTTCAGGTATGGCTGCAGACATTCCTGGATTCAAACTTATTTGATTCGATTATGGTGAAGCTTCCTGCCTGGATGCGGGGAGACGAAGCCGTCATTTTCCCTGCATGAGGCCGCATTAGTTTTTACTGGATATGGCCCGTGATGGTCTGCGTGGGATGTTGATATTTTCCCAGCCGGGTGTGGGGTATACGAAAAGCTTAATCTAGCTGATTTTATTTTTCTGCCGGCGCTGTCATTTTGTGAATGGGCTTTAGGTGGGGTGTCCAGTTCTCCATCTTTTTTTGAACCCGGTATTCTGACAGCAACATATTGCAGACCTTGCATCGTGCATTCTCTTTTTGTGACAGTACATCCTGTTTGCTGAAATAGTGCTTATGCTGACCATGTAGTGCGTAATTGATTTTCGAGAGAATAATCCTATTTTTCTTTTTTATGAGCTGACTCTTTTTGTCGATATACTCATTTAAAGAACTAGCGCTATGCTCTTTGTCTTTGTGGCCAAACATTTTAATCCCATCTCTCGTGAACGATCTGTTTTGTATATTAAGTCTAGACGTTAATTCTTAAAGCACCATGAAGAGGGGGTGCAGTTTGTCGGAGAAACATGACCATTTATCTCAATATTTGATTCGGAAAAGGTACGTTACTGAATAACCAGGAAGCAGGCACAAGAAATATAGGTGATTTAGAAAAGGAAGCGATATGCTGAAAAATCTAAAGCTGACGCTATTATTGTTAGCTGGAAGTGTCTTGCCGGGCTGTGGCCAACAGGAGTCAGATCACTTTGACCTTGAGGTGGCGAAGCTGAAGTGGAGTAATTCAGGCATGGAGTGGACAGAAGCTGATTTACAGTTATTGGAGTCTGGTGAGTCACTATACCGTAGCAACTGCAGTGTGTGCCATGCCCGAGACGGTAAAGGCGACATGCAGCTGGGTGGTCCGGCACTGGATGGCAGTCCGTTTGCAGATGGGCAGAAGTCTCAATTGATTCAGCGAATGTTACAGGGAAAAAAAGGCTCTGCCATGCCGGCATTCGCCGATTCACTTTCAGATAAGCAGATAGCTGCCATCGCCAGCTATCTGCGTAACGCCTGGGGCAATCGGTCAGCTGATAGCGTATCTGTTGAAGAGGTAAGACAGCTACGCTGAGTTTATCAGTCGAGAAATTTCCCGCTGCGCAGGCGTTGAGCTTCCATATACTCCAGTTCCCTGGAACCGGAAATGACAACATCGGAATCCGGTACAAAATCCAGCTCGGGATCGAGACGCTCATAGGGCACTGAATTCAGTATCACTTTCATCGCATTGAGCCTGGCCAGGTGCTTATCGTTTGAGCGTATAATCTTCCACGGGGAATGCGTAGTATGGGTCTTTTTAAGCATCTCATATTTCACATTGGTGAAATCATCCCAGCGCTCCTGCGCCTGTACATCGACCTCGCTGAGTTTCCATTGACGCAGTGTGTCGTGCTTGCGCCGTGCAAATCGAAGCTCCTGCTCTTCCTTGGTAACGCTGAAATAGAGCTTTATGACAATGGTCCCTTGCCGCACCAGGTCTTTTTCAAAGCCCCCCACGCCGCGCATGAAGTTTTTGTATTCCTTGTCAGTGCAGAAACCGAAGACGGGTTCTACCATGGCACGGTTATACCAGCTTCGATCAAATAGAACGACTTCGCCGCCACGAGGGAACTGGCGTACGTATTTCTGGAAGAACCACTGGGTCTTTTCATGTTCAGTCGGTTTACCCAGAGCCACTACACGGTAGTGCTTTTCGTTCATGTAGCGAGTGACACGACGAATAGTGCCACCCTTGCCGGATGCATCACGTCCTTCAAACAGAATGATCATGCGTTTTCCTGTTTGCTCCAGGTGCTGCTGCATTTTTATCAGCTCAGCCTGGTAAGGCTTCAGTTCTTCTTCACGGAGATAGCGACGTAAGGCCTTTTTCTTCAGTTTTTTGAAAGCGGGAGCCTGTGGCTCTGGAAGAACGCCTTCTTCCAATGGAGAACCAGATATCTCAGTAACATTACTTTCTGTTGTCATCTCATCTTCGTTAACTGCTGCGGTCTCGTCAATCATCGTACTATTCCTATGATTTGGTCATTTGTTGCAGAATTTCAAGCATATGCAATGAAGAAACTCACAATCTATCTTTTCATTATAAGGCAGAACCTTATTCCATACCTTGATATAGATCAGGATTGTGGGGTTAATCCTTGTCATCTTTTGGGTAAATTTCCGGTATAAATGTCTGGTCAGACATTGGCGGGCGAACATAACCCACTGTCTCTTTTCGTTTAGGCAGTTTGATTTCTTCAGGTGTCAAATCTTCATAGGGAATCAGGCTGATAAGGTGCGAAATGCAGTTAAGCCGGGCATGTTTTTTAACGTCAGAATTGACAACATACCAGGGGGCCTGTTTGATGTCGGTATGGGCAAACATCTGATCCTTTGCTTTCGAATATTCTTCCCAGCGAGAGAGGGATTCGAGATCCATAGGACTTAGTTTCCAGCGTTTATGCGGCTCTTTAAGGCGTGCTTTAAAGCGCTGCTCCTGCACTTCGTCTGAAACAGAGAACCAGTACTTGATGAGGATGACACCAGAGCGAACCAGCATGCGTTCAAATTCGGGGCAGGAACGAAGGAACTCCTGGTGTTCCTCATCAGTACAAAAACCCATGACTTTTTCTACCCCGGCACGGTTGTACCAGCTGCGGTCCAACAGAACAATTTCACCGGCTGCAGGCAGATGCGCTGAATAACGCTGGAAATACCATTGCGTCTTTTCTCTTTCAGTCGGAGCGGGCAGGGCAACTACTCGGGCAATGCGTGGATTCAGGTGCTGTGTGATACGTTTGATCACTCCCCCTTTTCCTGCCGCGTCCCGACCTTCAAAGATGATAACCACCTTAAGTCCCTTGTGTTGAACCCATGCCTGTAGTTTGACAAGCTCCAGCTGCAGGTCAAATAATGCCTTCTCGTAGGCACGTTTGCCGATGACTTTTGGTTTTTGAGACATTGGGGCTTCCTTCTGCGTGTAGAACGATGATAATCCGCTATAATAACCCACAATCATTGTGGTGGCACCTACTGAGCCCTGATTTGGAATGAAAAATGAACTGTTTTATATACATGATCCTATGTGCAGCTGGTGTTGGGGGTTTGCAGGGGCGGCGAAGCAGTTGTTTAATTCCCTTCCCGGGAGTGTGACGGTTCACCGTCTGCTCGGTGGGCTGGCGGCAGATAACGACCAGCCTATGCCGCTAGAGTTGCAAAAGAGTATTCAGGAAAACTGGCGACGTATAGAAAATAAAATCTCTGGCGTGAAATTCAATTTTGATTTCTGGTCTGTGTGTCAGCCGCGGCGCTCGACCTATCCCGCATGCAGGGCCGTCATTGCTGCCCGCTTGCAGGGAGACGAATATGATGAAACTATGACGGCCCGAATTCAGCAGGCATATTATGAAGAAGCAAGAAATCCGTCGGATAATGAGACATTGATTGAATTGGCAATCGATATTGGTCTTGATCAGCACCGATTCAGGAGTGATCTGGTCGCTGAAGCTAGTCAGAAGATTCTGATGGACGAGATTCAATTATCAAGAGAGCTGCATGCTGATAGTTTCCCGAGCCTGGTATTTAAGGCAGGTGATTCAGTCTGGCCTGTTGCTATCGACTACCTGGATGCCTCTCCCATGCTTGAGTTGATCGAAATGTTTCTAGAGATGGAAGAGTAAGCAATATGAAAGAAGAAAAAGAAGAATTAATAATAAGTAAATCTCAGGTGAAACGTGAAATGCAGGCCTTGCGTGATCTCGGCAAAGAGCTGGTTGATTTACCCCTGGTATCACTGAACAAGTTCGACTTCTCAGAATCTCTATATGATTCGATTATCCTGGCACATAGCTTGAAGCGTGAGGCGTTGCGCCGGCAGCTGCAGCATATCGGCAAGCTGCTGCGTGAAGAAGACGATGTTGCCATTCAGCAGTTACTAAGCCAGATATCACAACCGCAACGGGATGAGGTAATAGCTTTTCACCAAATTGAGCAATGGCGAGATCAACTGATTGCAGGGGATGATGAAGTCATTAATAAGATTGTAGGACTGTTACCAGGCGCAGATCGCCAGCACCTCAGGCAACTTGTTCGTAACGCCCGCAAAGAGCGTATGCAGGAAAAGCCACCAAAATCTGCTCGCTTGTTGTTTCAGTATATAAAGGACTTGCAGGGAGCATAGTTTTCAGTATTCGGTTTTCGGTTTTCAGTAAAAGCTAAAGTCATCTGAACACTGAATTTAATATATCATTGCACCACGGTTATAAATGACACTAAATAAGGATTTTCTATGTCCGAGATGACATTTTTCTGGCACGACTATGAAACATGGGGGCTTAATCCCCGTGCCGATCGAGCCTCACAATTTGCCGGTATTCGCACCAACGCCGAGCTGGAAATCATTGATGAAGAAATGATGATTTATTGTCGCCCCGCGGGTGATTTTATCCCCCATCCCGACTCAGTAATGATTACCGGGCTGTTACCACAGGTCGCCGCTGAAAAAGGTATACCAGAAGCCGAATTTTTCCAGCAAATTTTTCAGCAGATGTCTCAACCAGGAACCTGCGGTGTGGGATATAACAGCCTGCGCTTTGATGATGAAGTAACGCGTTTTGGACTCTATAGGAATTTTTATGATCCCTATGTGCGGGAGTGGAAAAATGGTAATAGCCGCTGGGATATTATTGACCTGGTACGGATGACTTTTGCTCTGCGGCCGGAAGGTATCAACTGGCCAACCCGGGAAGATGGAGTGCCGAGTTTTCGCCTGGAGGATATGACGGTTGCCAATGAAATTCCACATGTCGGGGCTCATGATGCCTTGTCTGACGTTCACGCAACGATTGGGCTGGCTCGGCTGATCAAGGAAAAGCAGCCGGATCTGTTTAATTATTATTTAAAACTGAGACAAAAGAATGAAGTTCTGAAAGTCATCAAAGACTTTAAAGATGCAACACCTATACTGCATGTGTCGGGCATGTATCCCATCGAATTCGGGCGTATAACACCGGTGTTGCCACTCATTAGAAATAACCATAATAAAAATGAAATTGTTGTTATTGATCTGCGCCAGGATCCGAAGCGCCTGTTAGCGATGTCGTCTAAGGAGATAAGCCAGAACCTCTTTACGCCGAAAGCCGAGATGGCGGAAGGGGTAGAGCGCGTTGGGGTAAAGAGCCTGCATCTCAATAAGTCACCCGCAATTGCACCTATAGCGACTCTGCGAGGTGCCGAGGCAAAGCGCTGGAAAATAGATTTGACCGGGATCAGAAGGCATCGCGATCAGATATTAGCGGATAAGGGGTTTGCACAGCGTATACGCGAGGTTTACGAGGACCGAACGCCAATGGATCCGGGAGATGTCGATTCATCATTGTATGGTGGGTTTATAGGTGATGCAGACCGTCGTTTGAGTAATAAAATACTCAATAGCAAGGTAGATGAACTGATGGATATGCAGCCGGATTTTGAGGACCAGAGGCCGCAGCAGCTTTTCCCCCGCTATCGCGCACGCAACTGGCCGCATCTGTTATCTGAAGAAGACCAGAAATGGTGGCAGGATTTTTGTCGTGTAAGATTACTGGAAGGAGATTTCGGCAGTACGCTCACGCTGGATGCCTTTAACCAGAGACTGCGTGAGATTTATGATGAAAAACTCGATGAAGATAAACTGAAACTAATGCAGCAGCTTGAACAGTGGGTGCAGGGATTGGTCGAAGGATTGTAGGAGCGTCGCTCGGCGCGCTTCGTAGATTTTTGCACAGCTTTAAAAAATCGCGCCGAGCGACGCTCCTACAATAAAAGATCGTATTACGGTTTACGGTTTAGGTTTTACGTAATACCTAAACCGTAAAACGTAAATCGATCCTTTAACCTTTCCCCTGCCGTTCCACCG
>JAUVSB010000083.1 GCA_030597275.1 Gammaproteobacteria bacterium | reverse complement strand
TGTTTTTGCTGCTGCTGAATAATTGTCCACATTTCTTCACGACTGGGCATGTCACCTGCAGCCATTGCTTTGGCAGTTAAACTGAGCAGGCTCACCGATAACAATAGTGGGAGAGAGCGATTCATGTTTTATTTCCTGAACTGGTGTTGGTTTGTTAATGAGCTAGTGTGATGGTATTGACAGGAATAATAATCAGAATAAGAATCATTATCAATAGCATATTTTTTATCTAGTCATAAGTATCAGTGAAATATTGAACTTTTGGTTTTTCTTGCGAGATTTTAAAGCGATAATACGAAAATGATTAATTATCCTGAAATTGACCCGGTTCTGCTGAGTATCGGACCATTAAAATTACATTGGTACGGCATGATGTACCTGTTAGGTTTTTCTGCAGCCTGGATGCTTGGCAACTGGCGTGCAGCACATAGCGATAGCTGGAACAGGAATCAGGTCGGCGATTTGATACTTTTTGGGGCTCTGGGTGCGGTGCTTGGCGGTCGTGCGGGTTACATATTGTTCTATAAGCTAGAAGATTACCTGGCACAGCCATTGGATATTTTTCGTGTATGGGAAGGAGGCATGTCTTTCCATGGCGGTATGTTGGGGGTGTTCGTTGCAATCTGGTTGTTTGGCAGAAAGACTAAGCGGAGTTTTTTCCAGGTAAGTGATTTTGTTGCCCCTCTGGTGCCTATTGGCCTGTTCTTTGGGCGAGTCGGCAATTTCATCAATCAGGAATTATGGGGGCGTGTTACTGAGTTATCCTGGGGCATGGTCTTTCCTCTTGCCGGCAGCGACCCGCGCCATCCTTCACAGTTGTATGAAGCTTTGCTAGAAGGATTGATATTGTTTGCCATACTCTGGATTTACAGTGCAACACCTCGCCCCGTAGCACGGGTTTCGGGCCTGTTTATGATTCTCTATGGGGTGTTCAGGTTTCTCGTTGAGTTCACACGTGAACCGGATGACTATCTTGGTTTTGTTGCGATGGACTGGATGAGCATGGGGCAGATGTTGTCATTACCTATGATTGCAGCCGGTGTGATTATTATGTATTTAGCCGGTGGTCAGCGCTTTGGTTATCAGGGCGAGCCCGGTAATAAAGGTAACTAGTTCAAAGGCTCGCTTGATTGAACTGTTGTGACTTTTTATTGCAAGATGGGCACCATAATAGCCGCCTATTGCAGAACCCAGTATAAGAGCGGGTAGCCAGGACCATTTTACCGTCCCCAGTAATGCAAGAGTGATAGCGCCAGTACCATTCCAGAAGATACCCACGACTACCAGTGTGTATGCCACGGCGAGTTTGTAATCAAGGCCAAACCAGCGTACCAGCCAGAGGGTGCAAAATAGACCGGTACCTGAAGTTAGAGATCCATTGAGAATACCAATAACAAGCAGGACGACGCCACCGATCAAATACCCGCTTGTATTCCGGTGAATATTTATTGTATCCAGGCCCATGTCAGCCCTTCGCCAGGAGTAAATGGCGAGACCTACTGTCATAGTGCCCAGAGCCAGGTTTGCATAGGTCTCAGGTACAGTAAGAATGAAACTAGCGCCGGGGATAACACCAGCAATTCCGGTAACAAGGATGAATAGTGCAAATTTCCAGTGCAGTCTTTTCTCTCTAGAATGGCGAATTGCTGCCCCTATACCGAGGGCCACACTGGCAATTTTGTGCGTTGCCAGGGCTACCGCGAAGGGAAGACCAAGAAATATCAGGGCTGGAAGCTGTAATAGTCCTGCACCACCACCAGCATAGGCCGAGAAGGTGTTGGCAATAGTTGAAATAAGAAACAGCAGAATTTGTTGAAACAGGTCCATTTTTTACGCTGACAGATTTTTGCCTGGTTTTGAACTATTATTGATTTGAAGTATTATGGCGGTCTTATGAATCCATCAGCGCACTTCTTGAAATCTCTGGTGAGTCTAAGCGCCATTTATATCAGACACTAATAATACCTGCGAGTAGAAGCATGATTAATTTAACTATACCCCCCATCAAACTGGCCGTTTTTTTGCTGCTGGCAATTATTTTAAATCCTGTATCTGCTTACGACATCAGCAAATGCCAGGATGCTAGCGGAAAATGGCATTATGGGGATAATGCTGCCTCTGCCTGCGGTGATGCCAAGATAACAATCATTGACGAAAGAGGACGGACGATTGAAGAGATTGGCCCGCCTTTAACAGATGATGAGCTTTTAGCGCAGGAAGCTGAGGCGAAGCGCCTGGAAGTGGAAGCTCAGCAGGAAGCCAGGCGTGAACGTGAAAAAAAACGTATTCTAGCCATCTATCCTAACGAAGAAAGCATTTTTCGTGCACGCGACAGCCGTCTCACGGGTATGGATAAGAATATAAAGTTACAGGAAGAACTGCTTGATGGCATGCGGCTGGATATGAAAAAACTTGAATCGAGAAAAGCCCCGGAAAATAAAAAAGACAGGGCAAAACTGGAGCGCAGGAAAAAAGATCTGCAGGCTAGTATTGATGAATATTATCAGGCAATTACACATCTACGTCGAGAACGAGAGAAGACCGCAGAAAAGTATGAACGTATATTAACCGAGTTTCGAGAAATGACGACAGATGGAGATGATTTAGACAGATAATATATGTTTAAACTCATGGTTTCTATTTCGAGGGCTGTGCTTTTTTATTTTCTGCCAACACTCTTCGCAATGTCCACATAAAAAGCATTGATTGACAGACGCGTCCGAAATCTGAAGAATCAGCCGACTACATTATTTCAAATCCAAATAATCAAGCAAGGAGTTTCTGAGCAATGATTAAACCTCACGGTTCCGATGAGTTGAATCCGCTATTCGTTTACGATACGGAAAAACATGAAGCACTATCCAAAGAGGCAGAATCTTTGCCTTCCCTACTACTGAGTTCATCTGCTGCCGGCAATGCCGTCATGTTGGGTGCTGGTTATTATAATCCACTGACTGGCTACATGAATGTCGCCGATGCAGTCAGTTGTGCAGACAAATTAATGACCACTGACGGTATTTTCTTTCCCGTTCCTGTATTGAACCTGACTGAGAAAGCCGAAGGCTTTGCAGTGGGTGACCGTATTGCCCTGCGTGATCCAAATGTAGACGGCAACCCTGTTCTTGCCGTTCAGACTGTTACCGCTATTGAAGAAGTAACTGACGAGCAAATGGCCGTGATGAGGGACAAAGTTTATCGTACCGATGATGCTGAGCATCCCGGGGTAGCGGCGTTCATGAGCCAGGGACAGATTGCAGTATCCGGCCCGATCGAAGTACTGAATTTCAGCTATTTCCAGTCTGAATTTCCTGATACTTTCCGTACCGCGGTTGAAATTCGCAATGAAATTAAAGAGCATGGCTGGAAAACGATTGTTGCCTTCCAGACCAGAAACCCGATGCACCGTGCACATGAAGAGTTGTGCAAAATGGCCATGGCCGCTGTTAAAGCAGATGGCTGTGTCATTCACATGCTGCTCGGCAAGCTGAAACCTGGTGATATTCCCGCGCCGGTTCGCGATGCCTCTATCAGAATCATGGCTGAAAAGTATTTCCCGGCCAATAGCGTCATGATTTGCGGGTATGGTTTCGATATGCTGTATGCCGGACCACGTGAAGCGGTCCTGCACGCGCTATTCCGTCAGAACATGGGCGCTACACATTTTATTATTGGTAGAGATCATGCCGGTGTTGGCGACTACTATGGTGCTTTTGATGCGCAGACCATCTTCGATGATGAAGTTCCAGCAGGTGCCATGGAGATCGAAATATTCAATGCTGATCATACTGCCTACTCTAAAAAGCTGAACAAGGTGGTCATGATGCGGGATGTTTCTGATCACACAAAAGAAGATTTTATTCTTTTGTCAGGTACAGCTGTTCGTGAAATGCTGGGTAATGGTGAAGCACCACCACCAGAGTTTTCACGGCCTGAAGTAGCAAAAATCCTGATGGATTATTATCAGAGCTTGAACTGATACATTGATACGCTACGTAAAACAATTGAAAAGCCGCCTGTTTTTTTGGCGGCTTTTCAATGTTTGGAAATTAAGGAAAAACAATGCCAACTTATGTTCGTACTGATAAATGCGATGGTTGTCAGGATCAGAAAAAAACCGTATGCATGCATATTTGCCCGCATGACCTGATGCGCCTCGACAAAGACGGTTCTGAAACCGGTCACGCAAAAAAAGCCTACAACCAGGAACCCGAGCAGTGCTGGGAATGTTATGCCTGCGTTAAAATCTGTCCACAGAACGCTATCGAATGTCGCAGCTATGCTGATGTCACCCCTCTAGGAGGCATGGTTCAGCCTATGCGAGGGTCTGATGCCATAGTTTGGAATATTAAGTTTCGTAATGGCAACAAGAAGCGCTTCGAGTTCCCAATTCGCACTATCGCTGAAGAATCTATCGATCCTTACAGTGGCACGCCGGAAACTATCGAGGCTGAACTTGCTGATCACAGCACATTGTTCACTAAAGGGACTCATTCTTGCGATTTTAGCCAGTTCAACGCTTCATAAGCAGAGACTGGCAGAGACTGTTTATAAAGCATAAATTACTTTTTAACTAGGGATGTATCGTGTCTGGATATAGTTTTGGTAAACCTGAGGTCATCGAAGAAGAAGTCGATATTCTTATTATTGGTGGAGGTATGGCAGCCTGTGGAGCAGCATTTGAACTGCAGCGCTGGAACGCCGATAAAGCCCTGAAGATCAAGATGGTTGATAAGGCCGCGGTTGATCGCTCCGGTGCGGTGGCGCAGGGGCTGTCGGCGATCAACACCTACCTGGGTGAGAATGATCCTGCTGACTATGTACGCTACGTGCGTAGAGATCTGATGGGCATCACCCGTGAAGATCTGATTTATGATACCGGCCGTCATGTCGATGACTCTGTACACCAGTTTGAGAAATGGGGTCTGCCGATCTGGAAACAGGAAGGCGACGAAGGCAAAAGCCTGACAGAAGGCGGCAAGCCTGTCCGTACAGGCCGCTGGCAGATCATGATTAACGGCGAGTCTTATAAACCTATCGTTGCAGCCGCAGCAATAAAAGCCCTCGGTATGGACAATATCCAGGAACATGTATTCATCGTCCGTTTGATCAATGATAAAAACGACGCAGGTCGTGTTGTTGGTGCTGCAGGTTTTTCAGTGCGCGAAAACAAAATATACATATACAGATTCAAGGCCTGTCTGCTGGTTTGTGGTGGTGCAGTCAACATATTCCGTCCACGTTCAGTGGGTGAGGGCACAGGCCGAGCCTGGTACCCGGTATGGAATGCGGGATCTACTTATGCAATGGCTGCTGAAGCGGGTGCTGAACTGACGCTGATGGAAAACCGCTTCGTGCCCGCCCGTTTCAAAGACGGCTACGGGCCTGTAGGCGCGTGGTTTCTGCTGTTTAAAGCAAAATCTATGAATGCTCAGGGCGAGGACTACCAGGAAAAGAATGCTCACATGCTGCAGGAGCACGGTTATGGCGCATACGTTAAAGGCCATGCAATGGGTACCTGTCTACGCAACCATCTGATGATACATGAGTTAAAGAATGGCAGGGGTCCGATCTTCATTGATACCGTGACGGCTCTGGCCAATCTGGCTAAAAAGATGACGCCGGAAGAAATCAAACATCTTGAAGCCGAAGCATGGGAAGATTTCCTCGATATGACTATCGGGCAGTGCGGAATCTGGGCCGGTGAAAACATTGAGCCTGATAAGCAGATGTCTGAGCTGATGCCTACAGAACCGTACCTGCTGGGTTCTCACGCTGGTTGTGCCGGCATCTGGTGTTCAGGTCCGGATGATCTGCCAGGTACTCCGGATCACTACCACTGGGGTTACAACCGTATGACGACTGTTCGTGGTCTGTTCACCGAAGGTGACGGTTGTGGCGCTTCCGGTCATAAGTTTTCTTCAGGCTCACATGCCGGTGGCCGGATTGCTGCTAAAGCAATGATCAAGTATGTACAGGACAATAATGACATTGTTCCTGAGCTGGATTGTTCTATCGATGAGCTGAAGCAAGAGCTCTACCGCCCGGTTGCTACCTTTTTAAAGTATAAAGACTACACCACAGCGATCGATGTTAACCCGCATTACATCACGCCAAAAATGCTGCAGTTCCGTCTGCAGAAAATCATGGATGAGTATGTGGCGGGTGTTTCTACGCTGTACCAGACCAACGCTACCATGCTGAGAGTTGCCGAGCGTAAGCTGGGCATGCTGAAAGAGGATAGCCTGAAGCTGCGTGCAAAAGATCTGCACGAACTGTTGCGTGCGTGGGAAAACTACCACCGCATCCTGACGGCTGAAGCTCACATGAAGCACATCCAGTTCCGTGAAGAGACTCGCTACCCTGGTTATTACTACCGTGCGGACTTCCTCGACCTGGATGACGAAAACTGGAAATGTTTCGTCAACTCTACCTATGATCGTCATACCGGCGAGTGGTCCTGTAAGAAGGTTCCATGGGTCGAGCTGATCAAAGAGGCTGACTGAGTCCAGTAGATTAGACCTTA
>JAUVSB010000123.1 GCA_030597275.1 Gammaproteobacteria bacterium | reverse complement strand
TGTTGTGAGACATCACGTATGTCCTGACCATCAATGAGTATTGCTCCTTCACTGACATCATAGAACCGGTAGAGTAGACGAGATAGCGTCGATTTGCCTGCACCGCTGTGCCCAACCACCGCTACGGTCTTACCCGCTGGAATCTTAAATGAAACATGCTTAAGAATCTGGCGCCGCTTATCATAGGAAAAGCCCACATTTTCAAATGAAACACTGGCCTGGCTTAACACCAGATCATTCGCTTCATGTTTGTCTTCCACTTCCGCTGGTGTTTTCAACAATCTGAACATGCGCTCCATATCAGCCAGTGAGTGGCGTATTTCCCGGTAAACAAAGCCAAGAAAGTTTAACGGGATAAACAGCTGCAATAAAAATGCATTCACCATCACCAGGTCACCAACTGTCATCACTCCGTTGGCCACCTCCTCTGCTGTCATAAACATCAGCACGGTCACACCCGTGGCGATCACCAGACCCTGGACCGAGTTGAGCAGGCTCAAAGAAGTCGTGCTGCGCACCGCTGCCTTCTCCCACTGCCGCATAGATGCATCATAGCGATCAAGTTCATATTCTTCGTTATTGAAATACTTCACCGTCTCATAGTTGATCAGACTATCGATTGCCGAGGTATTCGCCTTTGAATCCATCAGGTTCATCTTGCGCCGAAAGGCCATGCGCCACTCTGTTATCAGAAGTGTAAGGCCAATATAGATCGACAGTGTGAGGAGAATGACAAGGCTGAAACGAATATCAAAACGCTGTGCCAGGATAATAATAACCAGCGTTATTTCAAACAGGGTAGGTAAAATATTAAACAGCATGAAGTTCATCAGGAAACGAATGCCTGACACTCCGCGCTCTATGTCACGCGACAAACCACCTGTTTGCCGGTCAAGATGAAAGCGTAGTGATAGCTTGTGCAGATGTTTGAATACCTCAAGCGCTGCATTACGCATGGTGCTTTGTATTACGCGGGCAAAGACCACGTCCCGCAGTTCACCAAACAGGGTCGTTAGAAACCTCAGTGCACCATATCCCAGCAGCAAAAAGACAGGAACCACAAGCACGGCCTGGGTAGGCTCCAGGCTATCTACCAGTTCTTTCAGAATTAAGGGCACCCCAACATTGGCAATCTTTGCACAAACAAGCAGTGCCAGGGCGAACAAGGCGCGCCATTTATATCGCCATATGTAAGGGGAAAGTAGTTTAAATGTCTGCCCGTAGTGAACATTATCCGGCAGGGCTTCAGTACGACGGGTGTGCACAGCAATCAATTCCAGTAGGTTAAAATTATCGGAGATATATTGCTATTCTACATCAGCTTGCTCGATATAATGGCGTAGCCATTATAAAACCTGAGGGTAAAAAAATGGCGCACCGAAGTGCGCCACAAACTCCCAAGAAATTTTTCAATCAATATCTAGCTATAAACTCAGTCTTTCGAAGCCAGTATTGCTTTAATTGTTAACTCTTCTTTTGTTGCCTTACCAAAACCGTAGCTGGCATAGATATCTTGCGCCTGTTCAGTAGCCAGATATTCCATATAACGATTTGCGTTGTCCTGATTCCTTCCCTCTGTAAGGACCCCTATTGCATAGGCAACCTTATGCTCCATGTTATAGGGTGCTGGAATTGCCACTCCTTCTACCTGGCGTCCTTTTTTTACTCCTTCAACAACCTCTGTTACCCATACTATGCCTACGTCTGCCTGCTTATTTTCAATACGGTATGGTGTCTCACGATGATGGCGTGAGGTGAACCAGGTTTTATTTGGCACAGCCCAGCAACTTTTGCATTTAGCATCGCCGGTCACCTTTTCATATAAGCCAAGGTCATTTAGCATCTTTGAACCATAGAACTTAAATATCCCTTCAGTCAGTGGGTTCGGGTGAGACTGTACCAGGTCATCTCTTTCCAGGTCCTTAGGGCCGGAGACCTTTTTCGGGTTGCCTTTTGCAACCATTAATTCGAGCTTGTTATGGGTATAGATGATGTGCTCGTTCATCATTCCCCTGGCCTGTAATTTCTTCAGATGTCCGAGGTTGACACTGGCAAAGAGATCCGGTGTCATGGATGTTTTCTGTCCTTCTATTGTGCCCTGTTTCAGTATCTGCCCTTTCAGTATCTGCCCTGGCGGGATGGTCTCTACATAAACGGACCTGATGTCAGAGTTTTTCTTCTGGAAGTCCTGTATCAACTCTTCCATCACCATGAACTGGTTACCTGCCAGGTACATCACCAGGTCAGCTTTATATGAATCGCTTATCTGACCGTACTCGACCTCTCCACCTGTTGAGAAGGTACGGTAATCATGACCTTTACCATCTTTGCTCGCGCTAACGTGCAGACTCATTGCTGAGAGGGCAAGTGCTGAGGCAGAAACAAAGAGTGTTTTATATTTAGTCATTAATCCTTCCGTACGGTGGGAAGTATTAAAGACGACTATAGACAGAAAAACTATTGGGTAGATTCGGGATAGCGGTCAGGGAATACCCTGAAAAAGAGACGTATTAAGTATTACGTATTACGTAAAACCTAATACCAAAAACTATTCTGCCCCCCTTTCTACCAGCAGTGCAATGCGCACCAGCTCAGAAACAGAACCAGCCTTCATTTTTGACATGAGGTTTGCTCGATGTGTCTCAATGGTTTTTACACTGATTTCGAGCTCGCGCGCCATGGTTTTATTGGAACTGCCTGCGACTATGCAGTCGAGCACCTGTTTTTCTCTGCTGCTTAGCTTCTTCAGGCGATTCCTGGCCTCCTGCTGACGCTGAATATTTACTTTCTGGCTGCGGCTTTTTTCTATCGCCTGCTGAATTCGGTCTATAAGATGCTGGTCATTGAACGGCTTCTCAATAAAATCAAATACCCCTGACTTGAATGCCCGAACAGCCATAGGAACATCAGCATGCCCGGTGATAATAATCACCGGCAGGACAAAGCCCTGTTGCCTCAGCTCCTCCTGTAAATCAAGCCCGCTAATGCCCGGCATACGGACATCAAGCACAACGCAGCCAGTTTGCTGATTATTATAACCATCAAGGAATTCCTGGGCTGATTTAAAGCACAGCACCTTTAATTGCACTGACTCGATCAGCCAGCGCAGTGAATCACGAACACTGGCATCATCATCCACAATAAAAACGTATGCTTCCTCTTGCTCAGTCTCCTGCATTTATCTCTCCCTTACTCATTGTGGCAAAGCTATCCCGACTATTGTATTTTTACCTGAAGTATCAGTATACATAGCCCCGCCATGTGCTTCTATAATTGTTCGACTAATCGAAAGCCCCATCCCCATGCCCTCATCTTTAGTGGTGTAGAATGGATCAAATATCTGCTGCTGTTCCCCTTCAGGCAAACCACAGCCACTATCCTTTACTTCTACATGAATCATGTCATCCTTATCCAGACGGGAAAGAATCTCAAGTTTTCTTGGGCCTTGCCAGGGAGAACGCACCGCATCGATGGCATTGCGTATCAGGTTTAGCAAGACCTGTTCAATCTGAATCGCATCCACCGTCAACTGCGGCAGATCTTCAGCAAGCAATAAATGCAGTTCGATAGACTCTCTTTCCATTTCACTGCGCAGAAAACCGCTTACACGCTTTATCAGATCATTGATCTCAACACGCTCATGATGGGGATCTTCCTTGTTAACAAAAGCACGCATGCGGCGAATAATTTCTGCGGCCCTTTCTGATTCATTGACAGTCTGAAGCATTATTGCCTGCAGCTCCGAGGACTCAAGATTTCCCCTGTCTATACGGCGTAGACAACCACGGAGATAATTAGCAATGGCCGTTAACGGCTGGTTAAGCTCATGCGCCAGTCCTGATGCCATCTCACCCATAGTGCTTAAGCGCGTGACATGTGCCAGGTCAGACAAGTGCTGCTGCTCCCGGTCAGCCGCCTGTTTACGCGCAATTTCCATTCCCAGCCAATCCGCAATCAACTGCAAAATATCCCGATCCACCTCACCCAGATTACGTGTCACATCCTGATCATCTGCCAGACATAAAAAACCAAAAGGTTTGCCTTCCACCATAACCTTTACCGCAACACAGGATTTCCAGTCTGTGTTGCCCTCGGTGGAACCATCCAGGGCAAATGATCTTTCTGCCAACATGATGTCATCATTTTGCAGCATGTCGTCAAACTCAGTTTCACTAATGCCTGTGGGCAAGCCATCTCCTGTATCATGAGATATTTGTCCCACCCGCATCATCAGGCTGATTCCTTCATCATTTC
>JAUVSB010000067.1 GCA_030597275.1 Gammaproteobacteria bacterium | reverse complement strand
CTGTCAGATCACATCGGAGCCCATACTCAATATTCTTATTCCAGTTTAGCGCTCAACCCGTTTCCAGCCACCGTTTTCAGGCTCAACTTCGTAACTCGCCCAGTTGGCAAATTCCTGTCGTGTGACATGCCCGGTGCTGCGTACATTGGGGCCGACTATAGTTTTAAAGATGACCGTTTTTCCATCATCATCCTCATCAACCAGCTGCCGTACCGTCCAGTTATCACCTGTTGCGCCATCACTGTAATAGTGCCGCAACTTGATGAGAGAAATATGAATATGATCGGCATCAATCGAACGGCTGGTTGCAATATTATAAATACGCAGCAGATCGCTTTCTGAGATATCCACATAGGAGTTGACTTCGCTCAAGGCATAGACCAGGTCCGCGTGGGATATCTGGTCATAAGGGCCCTTTGCAGGTATTTTCTTAAACCACGCAGGGTAACGACGCCAGGGAAAAGGCGCATTGAAGAGAAAAGCAATAACCAGAATAACGATCACGTTCAGCAATATTGGTGTTAAGACAAACTGGTAGCCAAGGGCATGCACTTCAGCGCCGCCCGCTACGGCAGTAAGTGCGGTAGCACCCCCTGGTGGATGAATCGCCCTGATGTAATGCATGCCCCCGATTGCAAGCCCTACAGCAAGCGCAGATGCAATAAACAGGTCGGGTATCCACATCGCACAACTAACACCAATCACAGCGGACACGAGATGCCCTGCGAACACTGACCAGGGTTGTGACAATGGGCCATGAGGGACAGCGAACAGCAAGACGGCTGAAGCCCCCATAGACGCGACAATCATTGCAGCCGAGCCAATTGGCAGGAAAATATTACTGACCAGGAAGATAGCCAGAATGCCGGTAAAGCCTCCGGCGGCAGAAATTACCCTCTCGGCGTGGCTGACAGGCGCAGTTTCTATACCCAGAATCGCCCTCAGCGTTTTCATTTAGCTAATTTTTAATCGCGATCTTCGATGGGTACGTAATCCCGCTCGGCATTGCCGACATACAGCTGGCGAGGACGACCAATACGCTGCTCCGGGTCATCCATCATTTCCATCCACTGTGCAATCCAGCCAACTGTACGCGCCATGGCAAAAACAACGGTAAACATGTTTATTGGGATACCCATAGCTCGCATGATAATACCGGAATAAAAATCAACATTTGGATACAGTTTGCGTTCCTTGAAATACTCATCCTCAAGTGCAATGCGTTCAAGTTCCAGCGCAATCTCGAACAGCGGATCATCATAATCGCCCATATCGTCAAGCAAGGCATGGCATGCATCACGAATCAGCATGGCACGCGGATCGAAGTTTTTATAGATGCGATGCCCAAAGCCCATCAAGCGATAGCCATCGTTTTTATCCTTTGCGCGTGCAACAAATTTAGGGATATTCTTTACGTCACCTATTTCTTCCAGTGTTCGGATAACTGCTTCATTGGCGCCGCCATGTGCGGGGCCCCACAATGACGCAATACCGGCACAGACACTGGCAAAGGGATTCGCACCGGACGAACTGGCCAGCCTGACGGATGAAGTACTGGCATTCTGCTCATGATCGGCATGCAGGATAAGAATCAAGTTCAATGCCCTGGCATGAATAGGATTGACCACATACTCTTCGGTAGGCAATGCAAACATCATGTGCAAAAAGTTTTCTGAATAATCCAGGTTATTTTTTGGAAAATTGAATGGCAGACCCATCGAATACTTGTAACTGTCTGCCGCCAGTGTTGGCATTTTAGCGATTAGCCTGTGCGCAGAAATCTCACGATGGCGAGGATTGGTGACATCTGTAGAGTCATGGTAGAACGACGACATGGCACCGACAGACCCCAGCATAAATGCCATAGGATGTGCATCATGCCGGAAGCCGCTATAGAAACGACGCATACCTTCATGCACCATCGTATGCCGGGTAATATTCGCTGTAAACGTCTCGAGTTGTGTTACTGAAGGAAGTGAACCGTTTAAAAGCAGATAGCAGACTTCTATATAAGTGCTCTTTTCTGCCAGCTGCTCAATGGGATAACCACGGTATAGCAATATACCTTCATCACCATCGATGTATGTGATGTAGCTGCTGCAGGTCGAAGTGGATACAAAACCCGGATCATAGGTAAACATGCCCAGGCTCGAATACATCCTACGGATATCAAAAACATCCCGCCCATGCGTGCCAGTCATAATTGGCAGATCAACTTTGTTACCGTTTCGATTATCAGTAATTGTTACTGTTTTTTTATCGGCCATAATTTACCCTCTTATATTCTCCGACCGCGCTCTGGCATATTTCTTCTGATTAGAGCAAAAGCGTGCTGGAATGTTCCGGAACGGAGCAGATTATAACAGAATGCCCGTAAACATTGATTATCGCGGGTCTTGACACCTTCAGGCATCTCCACGAATCTTCATATCAACTTCTCGCTGGGCGGCAAAATCAAGCATGCGTTGTATTGGTATTAGTGCTTGTTCAGCGATTTTTCGCTCAATTTCTATAGTTTTACCACCACTTTTAAGCACATCACGTAATTTATGCAAGGTATTGATAGCCATCCATGGACAATGGCCACAGGAAACACAACTCGCCCCTTTTCCTGCCGTAGGTGCCTCAATCAATTCTTTATCCCCGGCAATTGAACGCATTTTGTAAAAAATGCCCCGGTCTGTCGCAACGATAAAGCGCTTTGCATCGCTTTGCTGCACAGCATTGATCAAAGCGGTAGTTGAACCCACTACATCAGCCAGTTGTATGATTGAACGCGGTGATTCCGGATGCACCAGCACCATGGCATCTGGCATTTGCTCTTTCATTAACATTAACTCTTTACTGCGATACTCGTCGTGCACCACACAGACGCCACCCCAGAGCAGCATATCTGCACCGGTCTGATGCTGAATATAATCACCCAGGTGGCGATCTGGAGCCCAGATTATTTTTTCTCCCTGATCGTGCAGATGACGAACAATATCAAGTGCGATACCGGAGGTAACAACCCAGTCAGAGCGGGCCTTTATTTCAGCACTGGTATTGGCATACACCACCACCTTGCGATCCGGGTGGGCGTCACAAAAAGCACTAAAGCGGTCAATCGGGCAGGACAGATCCAGTGAGCAGGTGGCTTCATCCTCTACCATCAAAACACGTTTCTCCGTATTCAGAATCTTGGCCGTTTCTCCCATGAAACGCACACCTGCCACAATAAGGGTGTCCGCAGGATGCTCATGGCCGAAACGTGCCATCTCTAACGAATCGGCAACGTGGCCACCCGTTTTCAATGCCAGCTCCTGCAGGTCAGCATCGACATAGTAATGGGCTATAAGCACCGCATTCTGTTGCTCAAGTAGCTGGCTAATCTCGTTCATCAACAGTGATTTTTCATCCGCACTGATAGGCAATGGGCAGGTGATCTGTGCCGCCATACCTTCTATGCGACGTAGCTCTTCCTCACTGATTGTAGTATTGGTGGCTTCAGGTGTGGTTTGGTCTGACATAGGAAAACACTTTATTTTTTCTGGTATATTGATTATTCAGGTATGTGGATATGCCCTGCATACGAGAGCAGGAAAGATAGCAAAACCATTGTCGTTTAGGAACCAGTAATATACATGGAATTTATCAAGAAAAGGTACAACTATGATTAACCCTTATCGCATGGCATTCACCCTGATGCTACTTTTCACTGCCAACGTTGCCCTTGCCTCTGATATAGCCAGGGAGAAACGCTGGGCTGAACAGATTGCTGACGCTATTTTTGATGGTGAAGCAGTGAGCTTGAAAGATGGTGAGCTGGAATTTCTTGCCATCTACACCCCATCATCAACCAGCGACATTGCCGATGCAGCCATTCTCCTGCATGGCTAGGGCATTCACCCCGACTGGGATCAGGTCATCCGCCCACTGCGTATATCCTTGCCTGAACGCGGTTGGGCCACATTGTCTCTACAAATGCCTGTACTGGCTAAAAGGACTATAACGGCTTGCGTACTTGATTTTGCGTAAACCGTAATACGTAATCCTTAAAACCAGTGATTTTCTATTCAATATCCAGCACAAATTCAACCAATATTATCTTCGCAATAAAACCTACAAAGCCGAGCCCCAGTGCAAGAGACAGGGCAATATAGGCCCATTTACCACCCCCTGATTCCTTACCGAGCTGCCAGATGATGAAGACCATCCATAACATGAAGATGGTCAGGGTAATGTTCATTGCATAATTTTCTATTTCGGCAAGCGACATTGGAGTTCTCTAGTGCAGATATATACTATCGTGATTTTTTGATCAGTTCGTATGCCGCCTGAATTTCCTGCGTTTTTTCAGTCGCCAGTTTCATCATCTCTTCCGGCAGACCCTTGGCAACCAGCTTGTCAGGGTGATGACGCGACATCATCCTTCGATACGCCTTTTTTACTTCACGCTCATTACTGCTGCGGCTTATTTCCAGCACGGCATAAGCGTCATCAAGACTCATACTGCTCCGGCCAGCTACGCCACCATAATGTCTCTCGGCTCCAGCGGCTCCGGCCAGTACATCAAACTCATCGGCTGAAATACCCAGTCGACGACAGATGTGCAATAACATCGCACGCTCTTTCGGGTGCATATGCCCATCTGCATAGGCGGCCTGCAGCTGTATCTCAATAAATAAACGGATCAGGTGCTGTCGACGATGGCATTCTCGACGAAATTGTTCCAGGATAAGGTCGAGAGCAAAATCTCTGGCTTTGCCCTGCTGAAACAGATTAATCGCCACCCGTTGCATTTCTGCATCCAGCTCCATTGATGCCATTACCTGTCGGGCATTAGCGATCTCATCCTTTGAGACATGGCCATCGGCCTTTGCTATATGCCCCATGACGGAAAACGTTGCAGTAAAAAATGCCGTTTGCACACGTTCCTGATCACCGGGTGCACCGCTGGCCTGCAGCTTCATACCGGCATCAAAATTATGGCCTATCGCTGCGCCTATTAAGGCACCTAGCGGACCACCCACCATAAAGCCAAAGGCACCACCGACTACTTTTCCCCACCAACTCATTTCAACACCTCAAAGACTAAAAACCAGGTCATCAGGATTTACCCAGCCAGAACCACCATACAACCAGCGCTATTAATGAAAAACCAAGCATGTTTACCAATAGCGTCATAATCAGCTCCTCGGTTTCCACAAACGCAGGCGGTTGGCATTGGTCACCACAGTTACTGATGACATTGCCATTGCTGCACTGGCCACCATGGGATTGAGTAACAAACCACTAACAGGATAGAGGATGCCCGCTGCAATGGGTATGCCAACACTATTGTAAACGAAGGCGCCAAACAGGTTCTGCCAGATATTTTTAACCGTCGCGCGAGATAGCTCTATGGCCGTTGGAACTCCGCGAATCGAGCCGCCCATCAAAGTTATGTCGGCACTTTCGATAGCGACGTCTGTTCCACTGCCTATAGCAAAACCTACATCAGCTCTAGCCAGTGACGGGGCGTCATTCAAACCATCCCCGACCATGGCAACCTTTTCACCTGCATCCTGTAGCTGGCGAATGACCTGCTCTTTTTCATCAGGTAACACTTCAGCAACAACCTCATCTATCCCAACGCTGGCAGCCACGGCTTCTGCCGACGCCTGCCGGTCACCACTGAGCATGACTGTTCTGATATTGAGTTTGTGCAGGGCCTCAATGGTCGCCACTGAATCCATCTTGATGCGGTCTTCAATAAGCAGCATACCTGTAAAAACCCCTGCTTTCGCCAACAGCACAGGTGTTGCAGCTGAATTTTTTAAATTGGCTAATAACTCGTTGAATTTATCCAGATTGACGTCATTTTCTTTCATCAGACGCTCATTACCGAGCAATACGGACTCACCCCCGAATAATGCCTTGACGCCCTGACCTGCAATCGCCTCAAACTGCTCAACAGGCAGTGTTTCAATATTTCTTGTTTTGGCTGCCTCGATAACCGCTTCAGCCAACGGATGTTCAGAACTTTTTTCCAGCCCTGCCGCCAGGGCCAGTATTTCTTCTTCTGATTCGTTAGCTGACAGTATATGGCTAACCTCCGGTCTTCCTTCTGTAATCGTCCCTGTTTTGTCCAGCACAACAATCGTTATTTTCCCCGCCAGTTGCAGGGCCTCTCCGTTGCGAATAAGTATGCCGTGCTCGGCGGCCTTGCCTATCCCTGCCATGATAGATATCGGCGTCGCCAGCCCCAGTGCACAGGGGCAGGCAATGATGAGTACCGTCATCATGGTCACCAGGGCGTATGCAGCATTTGGTACAGGGCCAAAATTAAACCAGATCAGAAAAGTCAGGATAGCAATGATCAACACTGCCGGGACAAACACCGAGGCAATACGATCGACCAGACGACCGATGGCAGGCTTGGTATTTTGCGCATCCCTGACCAGCTCTATAATTCTTGCAAGAACAGTTTCACTGCCGATGTGACTGGCCTTGAATAGAAAACTCCCGCTTTTGTTAAGCGTACCGCCAATCACAGTGTCGCCCGCTTTTCGTAAAACTGGCAGCGGCTCTCCTGTCAGCATCGATTCATCGATATTGGAGCTGCCTTCGATGATTTCACCATCGACCGGTATTTTTTCACCAGGACGGACCCGCACTGTCTCATCCAGCCCCACATCAGCAATATCTACATCCATCTCTTTGCCGTCACGCATGACCCGGGCTGTGCGGGGTTGCATTCCAATTAGTCGCTTAATCGCCTGCGAGGTCTTGCCCCTGGCACGCATCTCCAGTGCATTACCGAGATTGACCAGTGTAATAATAACCAGCGCAGCTTCGTAATAGGCATGCTGTGCAAGGCTGGGGACGACATCCGGAAAGAGAACGACGGCAGTGGAAAACAGCCACGCAGATCCCGTTCCAAGAGCAATCAAAGTGTCCATATTGGCATTATGAAAACGCAGGGTATTCAGCGCTCCACTATAAAAGTGTCCACCTGAATAGGCCATGACTGCCAGTGTCACTGCTCCTGTAATTAGCCAGAAAATCTGGCCAACGGGGGTGGTGATCGGTGGCAGCCAACCGAACATGCCTGCCAGAAATAGTGGCAAAGCGACTAAACCTGCGACAAATGTTTTGCGTAGCAGGTCGTGATAAAAGACCATCTCTGCCTGCTCTTTTTCCTCTTCATCAGCAACACCGCGCATAACCGCAGCGCCATAACCGGCAGACTTTATCGCATTCAGGACATCATCTTCCTCTACCTGACCAGTATATGTTGCTGTATGCTCAGCAAAATTCACCACCGCTTTGTCGATACCTGGCACAGCAGTGATGGCATCTTCGACTGCACTGACGCAACCTGCACATGACATGCCAGTGACAGATAAGCGAGTGGCCTGCTCAGTCATTATGCCGCTTTTTCTGCCGGGTAACCTGCAACTGTCAGGCGTTTAAGGGCTTCAGAGAGGTCAAAGTCACCGCCCAATACTGCGTTGGCCTGCTCCAGGTTAATTTCTACACTTTCAAGCCCTGGCAGGCCCTCAAGGGCTTTCTGCGCATTGGCCACGCAACCATTGCACTTCATATTGCTGAT
>JAUVSB010000057.1 GCA_030597275.1 Gammaproteobacteria bacterium | reverse complement strand
TCAGCAACAGCATAAATGAAATACGCCAACATACCAGCTTGCCAGTAGGTGTGGGATTTGGCATAAATAGCCCTGAGTCTGCAGTAAAAATTGGAGAACATGCAGATGCTGTTGTAATTGGCAGTGCTATTGTTAAGATGATGGAAGATTACAATGGCGATAAGCAGGGTGTCATCAATGCTATCAGTGGTTTTCTGGGAAGTGTTCGCGATGCATTGGATGCTTTAAGTATTCGTCAGGCACAATAAACAGAATGATAAGTCGTTAAATAGGGATAGAACTTATGAGCTGGTTTGAAATGCTGTTGCCGCCAAAGATCAAAACAAGTGGCGGTTTCGGGAAAAAAGATATACCAGAAGGATTGTGGAAGAAGTGTCCTGCATGTAGCGCTGTACTGTATCGTGCTGAACTGGAACGAAACCTGGATGTCTGCCCCAAGTGCAGCCATCACCTACGTATCGGTGCACGCCGCCGCCTGGAAATACTTCTCGATGAATCTCCACAGGAAGAAATCGCACCATCACTAAAGGCAACTGATCCGTTGAAATTCAAAGATTTAAAAAAATACCGGGACAGACTGGCCGATGCCCAGAAAAAAACCGATGAATTAGATGGAATGGTTATTATTAAGGGTGAACTTAAAGGTTCTCCTGTCGTTGCTGCTGCCTTTGAGTTTGGTTTTATGGGCGGATCGATGGGGACAGTCGTTGGAGAAAAATTTTTACGTGCGGCAGACTTGTGCATGGAGCAGTCTATTCCGCTTGTCTGTGTTTCAGCAAGTGGCGGTGCTCGCATGCAGGAAGCCCTGTTTTCGTTGATGCAGATGGCTAAAACCAGTGCAGTTCTAAAACGAATGTCAAAAATGGGAGTGCCATTCATCTCGATACTGACAGACCCAACCATGGGTGGGGTGTCTGCCAGTCTGGCTATGCTGGGTGATGTGATTATTGCTGAGCCTAAAGCCTTGATCGGTTTTGCCGGCCCTCGTGTTATTGAACAAACAGTCCGGGAAACACTTCCAGAAGGCTTTCAGAGGTCAGAATTTCTAATTGAAACAGGTGCTATTGATATGATCTCTGATCGACGAGATCTACGTGAGGTACTCGCCTCAACCCTTAGTATGTTATCTGGAAAAAGAACCGTCGCCACCTGACGGTACATCACAGCGAATCCTGATGTCTGAGACCCCCGGAGATCTTGCCGGCTGGCTAGCTTTTATATCTTCACAACACACGAGTGAGATTGAGCTTGGCTTAGACAGATTACGGCAGGTAACAAAACGACTTGAGCTTGAAGGCTTTTCCTGTCCAGTCATTACCGTTGCAGGCACCAATGGTAAAGGCTCCAGTATTACTGCATTGGAGAAGTTTTACACGTCATCCGGTTATCGAACAGGCTGTTATACATCACCACACCTGACTGTTTTTAACGAGAGAATTCGTGTAGCGGAGGCTTATGCTACTGATGACGAGATCTGCGCTGCCTTCTCGAGAATTGATGCATCTCGTGGCGATATTCCGCTGACTTATTTTGAATTTGCCACCCTTGCTGCCTTCATAATATTCACAGAATCTGAACTTGACGTGGTTTTGCTCGAGGTCGGCCTGGGCGGGCGTCTGGATGCCACCAATCTTATTCCTGCTGATCTAGCATTGATTACCAGCATAGGTATTGATCACACAGACTGGCTGGGCAAGGACAGGGAATCCATTGCTGTAGAGAAGGCAGGCATTATCCACAGTGGAAAAATTACCGTCATCGCTGACCCGGACCCACCCAAAAATCTGTTAGACATAGCTAATCAGAAAGCAAAGAAAGTATATGTGCTTAATCATAACTATAGCTATGATATACAACCATCTGACTGGTGCTGGAAGAGTACTAAGAAAACGCTGCCAGGGCTTCCTCTGCCCGGCTTAAAAGGTGTCCCGCAATTTAATAACCTTGCTGGTGTGCTTATGTGTTTGTCTGTGCTGAAAGGTCGATTACCGGTGGCAGATGAAATAATATACAGGATACTGCCGGATATTCATCTAATGGGCAGATTCCAGGTATTAAAAGGCAAGCCGGTGATTATCCTTGATGTCTCACACAACCCGGATTCAACAGCATTGCTGGCTGAAAACTTGCGGCAGCAAACTGTAACAGGTAAAACCCATGCCATCGTTGCGATGTTGAAAGATAAGGATGTCATTGAATCCCTGGCGAATGTTTTTTCCTGTATTGACAGCTGGTATTTTGCAGGTCTCGCTGTCAACAGAGGTGAAAAGCCAGAGGCATTAAAAGCAGCGTTACAGGAAATAAACCCATCAAGCAGTTGCCAATTGTTTACGGATGTTAATGATGCATGGGAGCATGTACATAACACGGCTAGAGAGAATGACAGAATAGTAGTTTTTGGTTCTTTTCATACAGTAGGTGCTATAATTGAACGCCTTTTATCAGAGTTAGCCTGAACAAGTGATGTCCAGCCATTTATCCTTATTTTTCAACGCATTCCCAAAAATCGTTCAACTCTTCTGACACACTATGTCCGCTGCTGTAAAAAATAATTTTCAGGAATATGACCCGCGACACCGCCTGACCGGTGCAGTGGTATTGATATTGCTGGCCATCATCCTGCTACCGATGCTGCTGAGTAGAAATCCGGATGATCAGGCACCAGAAGCTGACCCTGTTGTGATGGAGGTCACAAAAGAAGGCAAGAAGGTCTTTGTTTCCCGCATTACATCTGTAGATCCTGCCAAACTATCACCCGCTTCAGAAACTAAAATGCCAGTTGAAAAGGTGAGTAGTTCAGAGGATAAAAAAACTGACAAAATTGAAAACAGTGATCAGGGTTCTTCAGCATTATTTAAACCCATGTCACACACAACTGCCGTAAAGCCATCTGCTGAAAAGGCAAAATCTGGTACGGTTAGCAGTAGCAAGTCAGCTGCAAAAAAGACGACATCAAAGTCTTCGACATCAACATCAAAAACAGCCGTCGCGAAAAAATCCTCTACAGCAGCGGCAAGCGGTGGATGGATTCTTCAGGTTGGTGTATTTTCACAATCTGCTAATGCAAGTAAGAAGGTTTCCGAGCTTAAAAAGAAGGGCTTCAATGCAAAATCCGGAAAAGTGAAAACCAGTAAAGGTATCGCAACTAAAGTCTGGATAGGCCCATTTAAAGACCGTGCTTCTGCTGAAAAGATGCAGGACAGGCTGCAACATAAAACGCGGCAGCGTGGCATGGTTATTAAAAAGTAAACCTTACTAGATACCCGTAATATTTTGTTAAATATTCTCGATATAGTCATCATCTCGATCATCACGATTTCAGGCCTTATAGGTGTTTTCCGCGGTCTGGTTCGTGAGCTAATGTCGCTGGTCGGCTGGATTGCCTCAGCCTGGCTTGCCTGGCGATTTGCTAACAACTTTGCTCCCGTGTTTGATTCGATAATTCAATCATCGGATGTACGTATGGCTGCTGCTTTTATTTCAATTTTCCTGGTCTCACTGGTTTTGTTCGCGCTACTTTCATATTTTATAAGTAAAATCATGAGCCAGTCTGCACTGAAAGGTATGGATCGTACGCTGGGTATGATTTTTGGTTTGCTGCGTGGTGCTATAATTATTGCGGTGCTGGCGATGTTGGTCCAGTCAACACAGTTTGCCAAAGAGGCGTGGTGGACAGGATCATTGCTTAAAGATTATTTCCTTCTCATTGCAGCTTATGGCATATCTATAATGCCTGTTGAAGTTTCAAAATTTTTCGGACAGAAGGTATGATATGACTCCTGTCATAAACAATGGGTATTCTTCATTTATGTACACTGCTGGCGAGGTGGAGATCAAATGTGCGGGATAGTAGGAATTTTTTCCCATGATAATGCCAATCAATCATTATATGATGGACTGACGGTATTGCAGCATCGTGGTCAGGACGCTGCAGGAATCGTAACCAGTGATGGTCATCGTCTTTACATGCGTAAGGATAATGGCCTGGTACGCGATGTCTTTCATACTCGTCATATGCTTGGACTTGAGGGCAATATGGGTATCGGACATGTCAGATACCCAACGGCTGGTTGTGACTCACGGTCTGAAGCTCAACCCTTCTATGTCAATTCACCGTTTGGTGTGGCACTGGGCCATAATGGTAATTTGACCAATGCAATGGAATTACAGAAAGAGTTGTTTCGGGATGATCTGCGCCATCTTAATACCAATTCTGACTCTGAAGTTCTGCTAAATGTATTTGCTCATGAACTCCACCAGGCAACATCTCTCCAGCCGGGTCCCCAGGATATCTTTGAAGCAGTATCTGCGGTACATAGACGGGTCAAAGGTGCCTATGCCGTGGTCGCTCTGGTCGTTGGCCAGGGCATACTGGCATTTAGAGATCCTTACGGGATTCGTCCCCTGATCTATGGCTGTCGCAATACAGCTAAGGGACCTGAGTATATGGTGGCTTCTGAAAGTGTTGCTCTTGATGTTCTGGGTTATGAGGTAGTACGGGATATAGAGCCAGGCGAAGCAATCTTTATTGATCTGCGAGGAAATGTTCATACTCAGCAGTGTGCGGAAAAGACGCAGACTTCACCGTGTATCTTTGAGTTTGTATATATGTCTCGCCCGGACACCTTGATGGATGGGATTTCTGTTCACAAAACACGTCTGCGTACTGGTGTTTACCTGGGAAAGAAGATCAAGCGTGAATGGCCCGATGCAAAGATTGATGTGGTGATTCCTATTCCGGATACTAGTCGAACATCGGCTATCCAGCTGGCCAAGCAATTGAAAGTTACCTACCGAGAAGGTTTTATCAAAAACCGCTATATAGGCAGGACTTTTATAATGCCCGGACAGGAAGAGCGTAAACGTTCAGTGAAAAGAAAGCTGAATCCGATAGAACTGGAATTCAAAGGTAAGAATGTATTGCTGGTAGATGACTCTATAGTACGCGGTACAACATCAGGCCAGATAATAAAAATGGCCAGGGACGCCGGTGCGAAAAATGTTTACTTCGCTTCTGCGGCACCGCCTGTCAGGTATCCAAATGTTTACGGTATTGATATGCCATCACCGTCTGAGCTGGTTGCCCATAATCGCAATACCCAACAGATTTGCGATAAAATTGGCGCAGATAAACTGATCTATCTGGACCTGAAAGATTTAGTCAAGGCAGCACATAAGGGTAATAAGGAGATCACTCAGTTTGATTGCTCATGTTTCAATGGTGAATACATTACAGGTGATATTGATGAAAATTACCTTGAGATGATTAATGCACTGCGTAATGATAGTGCCCGAACTAAAGAAAGTAATGCCAGTCAGACAGAGTTAAGCTTTAACGATTGAAATGCAAGAAAAGGATGACAAAAAATCAGCTTATAAACTAGCTACACGTGCAGTTCGTGAGGGGCAGGTTCGTTCTGCTGAAGGGGAGCACGCGGAGCCAATATTTCTGACCTCGAGTTATGTCTTCAAAAGTGCTGCAGATGCCGCAGCAAGATTTTCTGGTGAACAAGCTGGGAATATATATTCCCGTTTTACCAATCCGACAGTGCGCACCTTTGAAGAACGGCTCGCTGCGATGGAGGAGGGTGAGAGCTGCGTCGCCACGGCAACAGGCATGAGTGCTATCCTGGCGGCCTGTATGGGACTGCTGAGTGCTGGCGATCATGTTGTTGCAGGGCGTGACCTGTTTGGTTCCACTATCATTCTTTTCAATAAAATACTGACAAAGTTTGGCTTAAGCTTTACCTATGTGGATTCTGCGGATACAGCCCAATGGGAAGATGCGATTCAGGCTAATACAAAGATGTTGTTTCTGGAAACTCCGTCTAACCCGTTGTGTAATGTCTCTGATATCAGTGCGGTGGCTAAGATTGCACACGATAATAGTGCCTTGCTGGTAGTCGATAATACTTTCTGTACCCCTGTGCTGCAGCAGCCCCTCAAGCTGGGCGCCGATGTTGTTGTCCATTCTTCAACAAAATATATAGACGGCCAGGGCAGAACGATGGGTGGTGCTGTGGTTGGTGATAAAAAGCTCGTTGGTGAAGATGTGTTTGCTTTTCTTCGCAGCGCTGGGCCAACATTGAGCCCATTCAACGCATGGGTACAGTTAAAAGGACTGGAAACGCTGACAGTTAGAATGCAGGCACACAGCCAGTATGCACTGGAAATTGCAAGCTGGCTTGAGTCACAGCCTGCTGTTGAACGAGTTTTTTATCCTGATTTGCCCTCACATCCGCAGCATGATCTTGCACAGCGTCAGCAAACTGCGGCGGCAGGCGTGCTTGCCTTTCAGGTTAAAGGTGGCCGCGATGAGGCCTGGCAGGTAATAGACAGTACTGAGCTATTTTCCATTACTGCGAATCTGGGCGATACAAAATCAACCATTACCCATCCTGCAACGACAACCCACGGGCGATTGACAAACGAAGAGCGTCAGGAAATGGGCGTTTTAGATAATCTTTTGCGGCTCTCCATAGGGCTGGAAGATGTTGATGATCTTAAAAAAGATCTTCAACGCGGCCTGGACCAACTCTGAGCAGGCTCAAAGTTTGAACGACCTGGTAGAACAAGCAAAGCAGTTCGCTACCACTGCACACAAGCGCATAAATCATCTGCGCAAATATAATAATCAGCCTTATGCCGTCCATCTATCTTCAGTGGCAAATATAGTCGCTTCAGTGACTGATAATGAAGAGATGATTGCTGCCGCCTGGTTGCATGACGTTGTAGAAGATACACCGGCAACTCTTTATGACGTAGAAAAAGCGTTTGGCCAGAATGTCGCTGAACTGGTTGAAAATCTGACAGATATTAGCAAGCCGGGTGATGGAAACCGTCAGTTGCGCAAGGCGATAGACAAACAGCATATCAGCAGGGCCAGCCAGCATGCGAAAACCATCAAGCTGGCAGATTTAATCGATAATGCCAATGATATCTGTAAGCATGATGTTGAATTTGCGCAGCTCTACTTGCAGGAAATGAATGCCTTGCTGGAAGTGCTCGATGAAGGCGACACCACACTTTACAAACGGGCATGGAAAACGCATCACAAGTGTACATTAAGGCTGGAAAAAACCGGAAAAAATAAAACATCATCAGATATTAATAAAACACTCCTTCTTCCTGAACAGAATGGCAATCAACACCTGTTCAGGCTGTTTTCAGAAGCCTTTACTGCGCAGCATCTGGCTGAATCTGTTCGATCATTTGATGCCTCGCGCCCCTGTAAGGAAGTGCAGGCTATGATGGAGCTTCACCACCTTTCGATAGTTTGTTTAAGGGAGCAGGGCACAATAGTGGGTTATGCGCGTCATGATGACCTGGTTGGCAAGTCCTGCCGGGAGAACATGCGTACGTTCAGAGATGGACAGGTCGTTTCAGGTGATAGCCCTTTTTCAGATGTCATTCATGTGCTCACCTTACAGGAATATGGCTTTATCTCAATCCTGGGAGAAATTGCAGGCGTCTTCAGCCGTGAGGATATCAACAAGCCGGTTGCCAGAATGTGGCTGTTTGGAATCATTACCTTTGTTGAAATGAATGTGAACAAAGTTATTTCCCTTCATTTTTCCGGTGATAGCTGGCAATTTGCCCTTACAGAAGAAAGGTTGCAGCAGGCAAAAGGTCTGCAAGCAGAACGTAATCGTCGAGGACAACACTGCTGTCTTCTTGACTGTATCCAGCTGTCTGACAAAGGAAAAATAATTATCAGTAAAGAAGAAACAATGAAAATGATGGGTCTGGAATCAAGAAGATCTGCAAAAAAGGTAATCCGTGAGATGGAGTCCTTACGCAATAATCTTGCCCATGCTCAGGACATCGTGACCTATGACTGGGGGCAGATAGTCAGGCTAACTGACCGGCTTGAAGAGACTTTAGGCAGCAGGGCTTAGGTAAGATAAAAGATGAAAAATGAAGGAAAAATTTTACTGTCTTGATAGGTAATAGCAGAAGTAAATCTGAAACCTTGTGACAGTGTGAGAAATTGCCGCTATCGAGACGCAGCCGACAAAATAAGAAAATCACAGACTGCCTTGGATTTCTCAAAAGCAGACGTCCTGGTAGTGAGTCAAAATCTCGGCTATCGGCCCAGGCTGTGTGAAAACGTAAACCCAGATATAATGCTGCTATCATTTTAGCGGGGTTATATATGAAGCGTTTTGTTGAAGGTGAAAATAGAAAGCAGAGTACATTATTCCCTGAATTACTCGATGACTATGT
>JAUVSB010000043.1 GCA_030597275.1 Gammaproteobacteria bacterium | reverse complement strand
TAATGCCTGGTTGCCGGTATCAACAACAGAATGGATGGCCTCGGAAAACATTGCTGAACTGCCAGTGAGAGCGGTAGCGACAAACTTTGTGACCGCAACCATAAGATTGCCAATCAAGGCGGCGATGATGACTTTTCTGGATTCTGAGGCCATGCGCCTGCCCTGATCTCTTACTATTTTGTTGCTGTCATCGTGCCGCTAACGGTTCCAGGAATACCATTGCAGGTGACTGATTGAGAACTGAGCGTCGCAGACAGGACGCCATTATTGCTAGATCCCTGCCGGGTGAGTGTACCGCTGCAGGTCGCCGAGCCAAAAGATTCATTATTAAACGTTTGACTGTGGCCAAATGTATTGCCACTGAGAGTGATGACATTGGGGAATAAATCTGAACCGCTCTGGATAGTCACGGTGCCATTTTGATCAATGATAATCGTTACTGGAACAGTTTCAGATTCGGTGAGTCCTAATGCAGATGCGGTGGCCGTGGCTGATCCGGTATAGGTACCAGCAAAAGAAGATACCGGTTCGTCGTTTACAGTTTCATCCGAGCCAACTGTACTGCCGCCTCCACTAGAGGTTTCACTGCTGCTTTCGCTGCCACAGCCAGAAAAAATCATGAACAGGGCTAACAGAGTGATTAAACCGGCGCTTTTTTTGCTGAAAAGATTCATATAGAGCATTTCCTTCGTGTTTGGTGTTTTTGAATAGGTGTTTTTTGTGGTTGCGATTTATCCACAGGTGACCTGAAAGGTCAATTTTCCAATTTTTTTGCCATCGATATAAAACGTGACTTTCCACTGGCCGTTGAATTCACGCAGGCTATCGTCTTCCTGCATTAATAATCGTTCTAGAATATCGGGCTCTCCTCGATGCAGGCGTAGCCAGGCCCAGGTGCGAGTCTCTCCATTGTGGGCAATGAACTTATATCGCGTGTGTTCTCGCTGCTTACCCAGTGGGTCAGTCCAGTAGGCTTCCAGCATGTGTTCGCTTTTAGCCGGCCATCTGCCAACGACAACGCCGTATATTTTATCTCTGCAGTGGAATTCGCTGGAGGCCTGCTTCATGGGCAGATTTTTTTCCTGCTCCTTACTGAGATAAATTTCTGCTAACACCTGGCTGCTGACCAGAAAAAGTGCCAGAAATGTAAGTATTGTGGGCAGGGTGTAACGAGGAAATAGTTGGGTATGCATAGGGTGTTAAATCAGAAGCCTTTTGCCAGTATACCTGATCATATCAGAGACAGAAGCAATTACACTCGCTTGGCCCGTAAGATAGAATAAAAAATGTTATAGTTTGTAGTGTTTATAACTAGAAAATATCCTTTTGTCTGAAATTGCTGTCTTCTTGTCTGATGGCTTCGGTTTACCAGTTATCCCTGTGCTGTTACTAAGGCATCTTGATGGTTTTCGCCGGTCATGCGAAGATATTATCGTAAAGCAATGCGGTTTAGCAATCCACCTCTGGATGCTGGCTAGTCCTGTTATATTACTGTCACTAAATACAGATAAAATGATTTATTGGTCGGAAATAAAATAAAAAACAGAACAGATGCTTTCTGATTTGAAGCTGTTCTGCATAAAGGAGGAAAAACAACGGCCATGAAGTCGTTGATATTTTCACGCAAAGGCGTAGTAATTCTGATAATGCTGCTGATGGTTATATTAGCGAGCAGGCTCGGTGTGCTTAACGATGCCTCATTTGCCCTTTATGACAAAATCCGCATGCTTGAGGGAGCTGAGGCATCAAGAGTGCTGGTTGTCGCCGTTGATGAAAAATCATTAGCAAGACTCGGTGATTACCCCGTTCCATATGAAACACATATACGCTTGCTTGAAAACCTGGTTTCGTCGGGTGTTGAACTAGTGGGTTATGTTGGTTTGCACTCACTCAATAGGGCTGGCGGGACAGCTGAAAGCACGCTTGCATATCCACCAGTAGCAGACCGGCAGCTGGTGGACCTGACAAGAAAGCTCAGAGAGCAGGGGATGATTGTTGCCGGTGTCCCTTTTGCTGAATCATCAGAGGGTGTTCAGGCACAAGAGGCATTACCCGAGTATTTGTTACAAAACACCCTGCCGAGTGACAATTCCAAAAGATTACTTTTGGCTCGTCCGACCTACCCCATGCCTGAGAATGCCACTGGTCCTGCTTCCAGTTTTACCAGTATTTATGTTGATAACGATAATGGTAGAACTGTTCGAAGTATCCCTCTGTTTGTTGCGGCAGATGGCATGTTGATTCCCACACTAGCATTGCATATGTACCTGCGCGCCAGCAGTATTGGCTTGTCTGATGTCAGCATCCTGGAAGGCAAAGAAATTACAGCAGCAGGCAGACATATTGCGACGGATGAGGCATTGCAGCTGTGGCCATATTTTTATCCATCCAGCACAGATTCCAATCCCCTGGTTGAGGTTCTTTCATACCACGATGTTCTGCACGGGGCTGCAGCTGCAGGTTCCCTCAATGGTAAGATTGTTTTGCTTGGGGTAACTGCGCGCGGTTTGACACCCTCTGTACAAACGCCTGCAGGGTCGTCGGTCTCTCCTGTCATGCTGGAAGCAAACGCACTGGCAAGCATGTTGGAAAATCAGATCATTTCGATACCAGGCTGGGGCTCGACGGTTTCGATTGCTGTTCTTGTTTTTATCACATTTTTGCTGCTGTGGTTATTCATGAATGGCCTCAGAACCAGAATATTAGTGACCGTAGCGGTGGTTTTTGTCCTGTTTAGCATTGAGGTATTGCTGTTGCTTGGAGCCTCTATCTGGCTGGACATGTTTCCAGCCATTTTATTGCTGCTGACAGGATTCCTGTTGATTGGTCTGATGGGAGGTGAACATGTTCAGATTGAGAAGCCTGCTGCCATGTCAGGAGAAGTGCATCGACGTGTAGGGCTGGCATCTCAAAAGAGGGGCGAGCTGGATTCGTCCTTTGAAAGTTTTCGTAAGTGCCCGCTGGATAATTCAATTATGGTGCTATTGTTTTATCTGGCGCAGGACTTTGAAAATGAGGGGCGTTTTGATCGCGCGGTGGCGGTGTACCAGTATATGGAAAGCTTTAATCCACACTTTAAGGATCTGCAGGACAGGCTTGAAAAAGCACGCATGATGGAAGATACAGTGATGATTGACGAGAGCAAAATTGCTCCAGCGGTCAACACTGCAATCACCTCGCTGGACTCAAAGGAAGACTTCGAAGAAGAGGTTGATGGACAGCGTCGCCTGGGGCGCTATATCGTTGAGCGGGTGATTGGTGAAGGTGCGATGGGCAAGGTTTTCCAGGGCCGCGATCCAAAAATCAATCGTACCGTGGCCATTAAAACATTAAACCTGAAAAGAGAATTTGATGAAGATGAGCAGGAAAATGTACTTGGTCGTTTCTTCCATGAAGCTGAAGCAGCAGGTCGTTTGCATCATCCGCACATTGTAACCATCTATGATGCAGGCGAGCACAACGAGCTAGCCTATATCGCAATGGAATTCCTTACCGGTAGTGACTTGCGCATATACACCAAGCAGGGTACTTTGCTGCCACCTCTGACGGTGGTGAAAATAGGAATGAAGCTTGCCGGTGCTCTTGCCTATGCTCACACCAAAGATATTGTTCACCGGGACATCAAGGCTGCAAATATTATGTATGACCCGAGTTCCGGGCAATTAAAAATAACTGATTTTGGGATTGCCAGGCTGACCGATTCGCGGCGTACTAAAACCGGTATGGTCCTGGGTACTCCCTCTTCTATGTCACCCGAACAACTACGGGGTAAAACGCTTGACGGAAGAACAGACCTGTACTCCCTGGGCGTACTGATGTTCCAGCTGCTTACCGCCCAATTACCATATAAGGCAGATTCCCTGACTAAGCTTATGTACAAGATTACCAATGAATCCCCGCCTGATCTTTTTGCCCTGCGCCCTGATTTGAAGGAGAATGGAGAATGTATACGTGAAGTATTGAACAAGTTACTGCAAAAAGACGCTGATGACCGGTATCAGGATGGTAAAAAGCTGGCACGAGACTTACTGGCGTGCGCGAAGAAAATGGCGGGCAAGAAATAATGACTAAACTTGCTATTGTAGCAATATCAGATACTGGTTGTGTGCGAGAGCACAACGAAGACAATTTTGGTTTTGATGCTGAAATGGGTCTGGCTGTTCTGGCAGATGGAATGGGTGGATATAAGGCGGGGGAGGTTGCCAGTGCAATTGCTATTACCTCGTTAGTTCACACAGTGAAACAGATCAAGGGGAGTGAAGAAAAGGTTGATCTGGATGGTCGGCAGCATGAAGAGTCGGCCATCTTATATAGGGCTCTGCATCAGGCCAATCAGCAGGTGTATGATTCAGCACATGATAATAATGCCCACCGTGGCATGGGAACCACCTTCTCTGCGGCCTGGTTCCATGGCGGTAAGGTCAGTATTGCGCATATCGGTGACTCACGGATTTATCGTTATCGTGATTACCGTCTTGAATTATTGACTACAGATCATACCGTGGTACAGGAACTGGTTGATCACGGATTTTACACCCAGGAAGAAGCCAGGGCTTCAGAGCAGAGAAATATCGTAACACGTGCACTGGGCATAGATCCTATGGTGGAGATCGATCTTTATGATTATGATGTCAGGATGGGTGACATTTATATGCTTTGCTCAGATGGCCTTACCGATATGGTGGAAGATATAGATATTGCAATTATCATTCGTCGTTCATCCACTGATTTGGAATATGGTACCAGTGAGCTGGTAAATAAGGCTTTGGCGAATGGCGGAAAGGACAATGTTACGGTTATTATGATAAGGGTAGAGGGTGGACAGTCCGGAAATAAAACGTGGACCCATCGTTTGAACAAATTTTTCTCTGGTTGATGGAGACGGGCCGGGGGTAAATCAAAACTATGATAGAAGATGGCTCATTCTCATGCGCCATCATATTTAAATATGATCTTCTTAGAAGATATTACGAGAAAAAGAAATGGGCACATTGCATCTGGAAAGTGAAGATAAAGACTTTAAATTAAATCAGAGCCGAATGGTTGTCGGCCGGCGGCCTGGTGTTGATATTGTATTATCAGATCCTGCCGTAAGTGGACGGCATATACTTATCATCAGCATTCTTGATGATTCTTTTATCGAGAATCTTAGTGGTACCAACGGGACATTTATTAATGGTATTCGTACAGATAAAACAGTGTTGCAGGAAGGGGATGTAATCACTATTGGAAAAAGCAAGTTAATCTACCATACCGAAAATGATGGCCACGGTGTTGATGAAGAAGATTTTGAGAAAACGATGATCCTCAAGCCTGGGAAAATTGCCCGTGACCTGGCGACCGAATCCCAGGTAAAAGCCATGCAGGATGCTGAAGATACCGCAGCTATCAAGGCTATTGACCCAGAACCCAAGAGCCAGATAGCTGTGCTTAAAGTCCGCAGCGGACCTGCAGCTGGCAAGGAAGTAAAAGTAGACCGTGCGATGGTGACACTGGGCCGTCCTGGAGTACAGGTGGTTGTCGTTTCTCGTCGTAAGAAAGGTTATTTTATCTCTTATATATCGGGTGCCAGTGGCAGTGGCAAGGCGCCTTCGGTTAATGGTAAAGAGTTAAGATCACAGTCAACCCCGCTTGCCAGTGGAGATGTCATCACTCTTGCCGGAGTAGAAATAGAGTTTGTCATCTGAATACCCGCTAGAGAGTTAGTAAGTGTATAATGACCGGTTCATTTTAGAATACGGTCACTTATGCAATATCCTGAATCCTTCGATGTTATTGTAATTGGTGCCGGCCATGCCGGTACTGAAGCTGCACTTGCGGCAGCGCGTATGGGTGCGCGCGTGCTGATGGTAACGCATAATATAGAAACCATTGGCCAGATGTCCTGCAACCCGGCCATTGGCGGCATAGGAAAAGGTCACCTGGTCAAGGAAATTGATGCCCTGGGTGGCGCTATGGCACAGGCCGCTGACCTGGCAGGTATACAATTCCGTATTCTTAACTCCCGCAAGGGGCCTGCTGTTCGGGCTACCCGGGCGCAGGCCGACCGTGTGCTCTACAAATCTGCGATACGGCAGATGGTTGAATCCCAGCCCGGACTGTCTGTTTTTCAGCAGGAAGTTGCTGATCTGATCACAGAACACGGAAAGGTGGTTGGCGTTCTAACGCGAATGGGCCTGACATTTCGTGCTCCCAGCGTGGTACTTACCAGCGGTACCTTCCTTGGCGGTATTATTCACATTGGGCAAATGAACCACAGCGGCGGACGCGCCGGTGATCCGCCGTCTAACGAGCTGGCAAAGCGACTGCGAGATCTGCCCTTTCGTGTCGGACGATTAAAAACAGGGACTCCCCCGCGCATAGACCGCGCGAGCATTGATTTTTCTGTGATGCAGGAGCAGCCGGGGGATGATCCCGTGCCTGTTTTTTCATATATAGGCAGCCCTGATCAGCATCCGACACAGGTTCCCTGCCATATTACCTATACCAACCAGCAAACACATGAGCTGATACGGCAGGGTCTGCATCGTTCACCCTTGTACAGCGGTGATATATCGGGAGTGGGGCCACGATATTGCCCGTCTATTGAAGACAAGGTGGTACGCTTTGCTGAAAGGGACAGTCATCAGATTTTTGTTGAGCCGGAAGGGCTGGGCTTGAATGAAGTTTACCCAAATGGAATTTCAACCAGTCTCCCTTTTGATATCCAGCTGGCGCTGGTGCGTTCAATAAAGGGGTTTGAGCAGGCCTTTATTACGCGCCCGGGTTATGCCATAGAGTATGACTATCTGGACCCCCGGGACCTGTATCCCTGGCTGGAGACAAAATATATTTCCGGACTGTTCTTTGCCGGACAGATTAATGGTACTACCGGTTATGAAGAAGCCGCCGCCCAGGGACTGTTAGCCGGTATAAATGCTGTGAAAAAGATGCGAAATGAAGAGCCATGGTACCCTGCGCGAGATGAAGCCTATATCGGCGTGATGGTCGATGACCTGGTCACACGTGGTACCGCTGAGCCTTACCGTATGTTTACTTCCCGTGCCGAGTACCGCTTGCTGCTGCGGGAGGATAATGCTGATTTGCGTTTGACAGAAAAGGGACGTGAACTGGGCCTGGTGAATGATCTTCGCTGGCAGCTGTTTACTGAAAAGCGCCAGGCGATTATTGATGAACAGCAGCGCCTGGCGTCAATCTGGCTACGTCCGGAAGAAGCGTCTTCAGGGCAGGTAGAGGAAGTGCTGGGCCAGTCATTGACACATGAGGTGAATCTGCTGGATCTGCTAAAAAGGCCTGAAATGGATTATCGGCGTTTACTGCAGTTGCCGGGTGCAGGTGAGCCTGTCGAGGATGAGGCGGTGAGTGGGCAGATTGAGGTACAGGCTAAATATGCAGGATATATTACGAGACAGCAGGCCGAAGTTGAGAAACACCGCCACCATGAAGAGATGCGTCTGCCTGACGGTATTGAATACAGTCAGGTTCATGGGCTGTCGACAGAAGTGACCCTGAAGCTTAATGATCATAAACCCACGACACTCGGCCAGGCATCACGTATTTCAGGGGTGACTCCAGCGGCCATTTCCCTTTTGCTGGTCCATTTAAAAAGCAAATCAGCCTGATGGGGAATACTGTTGCCTCGCGGGCAAAGCTGGCCAGTGGTGCAGCTGAGCTTGGTGTTGAACTCGATGAATCTGCACAGCATGCGTTGCTGTCCTATCTTGCATTGCTAAAACGCTGGAATAAGGTCTATAACCTGACTGCGATTAAGGGTGATGCAAATATGTTGACCCGGCACCTGTTGGATAGTTTGTCCGTGGTGACAAAATTACAGGGCAACAGGACTATCGATATTGGTACTGGAGCAGGTTTACCCGGTATTCCTGTTGCGATAGCGGATCCTGGTATGCAGGTGACATTGTTAGACAGTAATGCCAAACGTTGTCGCTTTCTGCGCCAGGTACAGGCACAATTAAAACTGAACAACGTAACTATTGTTCAAAAACGGGTCGAGGAATATCAGCCAGCTGAAAAATTTGATAATCTGCTAAGCCGTGCGTTTAGCAGCCTGCAGTCCTTTATTTCGAGCTCAGCCCATTTGCTTGCCGAAGGCGGGCAACTCATCGCCATGAAAGGTGTCTGGCCGGGTGATGAAAAAGAGCAGCTAACAAGCGGTTTCAAAATCAATGAAGTGGTAAAAATAATAGTGCCGGGCCTGCCTGAACAGCGGCATCTGGTGATATGTAAAAAAGTGAAATGATTAATGGCTAAAGTCTTATCAATAACGAATCAGAAGGGTGGTGTCGGAAAAACCACAACTGCAATTAATATGGCAGCGTCGCTGGCCTGTATGAATCAAAAAATACTGCTGGTAGATCTCGATCCCCAGGGCAATGCATCAGCCGGCAGCGGGGTTGACAGGGATCATCAGAAAGCGACAGTTTATGAAGTGCTGATGCACTCTGCACCGGTCACAGATGCCATCACCAGGACGGATTCGGGATTCGATGTTATTGCTTCAAATCGCGAGTTGTCAGGTGCCTTAATTGAACTGGTCGATGAAGAGCATCGTGAATTTCGACTGCGAGAAGCCTTGCAGACCGTTCGCGATGAGTATGATTTCATTCTGATTGACTGCCCTCCTTCTCTGGATCTGCTGACTGTAAATGCGCTGGTGGCTTCGGATGCAGTGCTTATACCTATGCAATGTGAATATTTTGCCCTGGAGGGGCTGACTGAACTGGTCAATACAGTGCGCAAGATAAGGATGGCTTTCAATCCGGATCTGAATATCGAAGGTTTGTTGCGAACGATGTTTGATCGTCGAAATTCACTCACCAGGGAAGTGTCGTCACAGCTGGAGAAGCATTTTGGTGACAAGGTTTATCATACTATCATTCCGCGCAATATCCGTCTGGCGGAAGCCCCGAGTTATGGTAAACCGGTACTGAAATATGACAAGCGCTCAAAAGGCGCCCGGGCGTATCTGGCACTGGCGGGTGAAGTTATGGGAAGAGAATCAATTTAAATGAATACAAAGAAAAGTAGATTGGGGCGCGGTCTTGACGCTCTGTTGGGTGAAAGTGGTGCATCAGTGGGCAATGCCGAGCCAGACAGGCTGCAGCAATTGCCCGTAGAGTTGTTGCAACGCGGCCAATTTCAGCCACGCAGGCAAATGGATCAGGAGGCACTGGATGAGCTCGCAAATTCAATTTCCAAGCAGGGTGTACTGCAGCCCATAGTTGCCCGTAAACTGGCCAGCGGTGATTATGAGATCATAGCGGGTGAACGTCGCTGGCGAGCCGCACAGCAAGCTGGTCTGGATCGTGTGCCGGTGGTAGTTCGCGTGTTGTCTGACGAAGACGCCATGGTTATCGGTCTGATCGAGAATTTACAGCGGGAAGACCTTAACCCGATTGAAGAAGCCAGGGGAATGCAGCGGCTGATCGAAGAATTCACCATGACCCACCAGCAGGTTGCCGATAGTGTTAGTCGCTC
>JAUVSB010000052.1 GCA_030597275.1 Gammaproteobacteria bacterium | reverse complement strand
GAGCGAGGACTGTCTGAGCGCAGCGAGTTCCGCAGCGACCGGTCTAAGCTGAAGCGCGCAGAGCAGCCGAAGGCCAACGCGGTAGGGGCGGCTTTTCTTTGGTTCGTTTCTTTTGCCGTCAAAAGAACTGAACTCGCATATGAAGTGCGAAACACTCAGATCAATTCAAGAATGAGAATAAAAAGAACTAACCAGGAAGGGGTGCAACCCCCAGGCGGTGCGCCAGCACAAAACAAAAAAGGCCCCACCTTGAAGGGCGGAGCCTCACGTCTGTGCGATTAGCACAAAAAAGAAAAGCCTAGAAAAGAGCTTCCAGCCCACCCTGTCTTGCGCGCTGATTAAACATCTTGCGATAGTAATAAATAGCACTGATACCATTGGTAGTGACATCAAAGATTTTCCAGCCACGAGGTGACTTGTGGAATGAGAACCTGATATCTATCGGATAGTTATTTGCAGGGTAAACGCGAGCGCTGACATCCACTTCGTTATCGTCGATTCGTCGTGGAGGCATAAACCTTACTTCAGGCTGTTTGCCTGCGTATCCACCAACAATTTCAGCCAGTGAGGAGAAGAAGGATTTAGCCAGTTTTGTGGTGAAGGCTTTTCTTTGTTCAGGGTTCATCTGCTGATACCAGTAGCCGCCTGACCATTCTGCCAGGGCCTGGACATCAAACTGTGGCGCAATACGCGCACGAATCAGTCCGACCAGTGCCTCCTGATTTCCCGCCTGATTACTGCTTAGAAAGGTTTGCAGATCTTGAATGCCCATTCTGAGTATGGCATCGGGTGTTGGGCGAGATTGTGAGCTCCCGGCGCTGGCTGTTGCGTATGACCCGGATGGCTGCGCCAGACCTAATGCAGGTGTCAGCAGTAATACAATTAGGATGGGGAGTAACTTTTTCATATGTTTATATCCTTTGGTTGTAATAGGTTTTAATATTTGTGTTGTAATCGCTTAGTCTAGCTTCAATGAGCTATCAGTTCACTGAAAATATCTGATATTTTCAACATCCATGAGCATTTTTTGCAGGAGTATCATGTCAAAATTTTGGGAAATAACCCCGTTATCAGAGATGAATGCGGAACAATGGGAATCTTTATGTGACGGTTGTGCCCAATGCTGCCTGGTCAAGCTGGAGGATGATGAAAATGGTGAGGTTTTCTACACTGATGTTGCCTGCTATTTACTGGACCAGCATAGCTGCAGCTGTGGTGATTATCAAAACCGCTGTGTACTGGTGCCCGATTGCGTCAAATTGACACCGGGTAATCTTGAAAGCCTAATTTGGATGCCGGATGACTGTGCCTACCGCAGGCTGGCTGAAGGCCGAGGGTTGGCCTGGTGGCATCCACTGGTCTCTGGTTCAGTAGAAACAGTACACGAATCGGGTGCTTCGGTAAGAGGTAAGGTTGTTTGTGAAACAGAATTCGATGACGATGAGCTTGAAGGCCATGTCGTAGACTGGGTGAGGTGAGGTTTTACATATTAGGTTTTAAGATTTTGACTTTACGTAATACCTATTACGTAAAACTTAATCCTGATCTTTACCTTTTCCAGAAGGCCGGCGTTAGCACCACCAGCAGAGAGAACAATTCCAGTCGACCGAGTAACATAGCAAAGCTTAAGATCCATTTACCAGAATCGCTGATTGACTGGTAGTTGTGGGCAACATCACCCAGGCCCGGACCGAGGTTATTGAGACAGGCTGCAGTTGCAGAAAATGCGGTAATGATATCTGAGCCGCTCATCATCATTAAAAGACCCAGGCTGACAAAGCTGATGACATAAAGCGCGAAGAATCCCCATACAGCATTAATGACATTGTCGGGTACAGGACGCTTATTCAGCTTGATCGGCAGCACAGCGTTGGGGTGTAATAAACGGTCAATCTCACGGCGTCCCTGGCGGAGTAGGAGTTCGACTCGAATTACTTTCATGCCACCTGCTGTGGAACCGGCACAACCGCCGACAAAACTTCCTATGATGAGCAATACCGGCAGTAGCCCTGGCCAGTAGCTGAAGTCGCTGGTAGTGAAACCGGTGGTCGTCGCAATGGATATAACCTGAAATAGCCCCATTCGAATTGAATCCGAAATATCTACAAAGGTGCCTTGATAAATCAGCTGTGAAACCGTGATGGTGGAGAGAACAGCGAGGATTAACAGGAAGGCTTTGACCTCGGAATCAGCAATATAATGTCGCAGGCTAAAACGATGGATGGCGAGATAGTGAAGTGAAAAATTGATACCTGCTATCAGCATAAACAGCATCGCGACACTATCAATCAGCGGACTGTTAAAATAGCCAATACTTGCATCATGGGTAGAAAAGCCACCGATTGCAAGGGTGGAGAAGCTGTGGCCAATGGCATCGAAAAGGTCCATGCCGGCAGCAAAATAGAGACCTGCACAGAGTACGGTAAGACCCAGGTAAATAAACCAGAGCGCCTTGGCTGTTTCGGTAATACGCGGTGTTAATTTATTGTTTTTCATTGGCCCGGGGGTTTCAGCGCGAAATAACTGCATTCCTCCCACACCGAGTACCGGGGCAATGGCGACAGCAAGTACAATGATACCCATGCCGCCAAGCCATTGTAGTTGCTGACGATAGTAAAGGATTGACCGCGGCAGATGATCAAGGCCGGTGAGTACGGTGGCTCCCGTTGTGGTCAGTCCTGACATAGACTCAAATACGGCTTCAAGAACGGACATGTTCGGGTTTTTGGCTAACCAGAAAGGAAGGGCACCAGACAGGGCAAGAACCAGCCAGAATAAAACCACAATGAGGAAACCATCGCGTATGCGCAACTCATCTGATTTTTTACGGTTGGGCAGCCATAAAAGTGCTCCCAGTGTTAATACTGCCAACCATGACTGCAGAAACACCAGGTGAGTACCGTCCTTGTCATACCATCCTAAAAGTAATGGCGGTAGCAGGCTGACACTGAAAATGATGAGTAAAAACCCTAAAACTTTAAGGATGAGGCGTGTTTGCATATCTAGCAGTAGTGGGTTCAGATAAAGAAAGCACTGACCTGAAAAAGAGCGACGACTTCATCGATGTGTTTTTTCTCCTGCACAAATAAAATCAGGTGGTCCTCATTGATGATTACGGTATCGTGATGCGGGATGATGACTTCTTCACCACGCAGTATGGCACCGATGATGGTGCCTTTGGGTAAAGGGATTTCATCAATCTGCCGTCCAACGACTTTACTTGATTGATCATTGAGAGCGACGGCCTCAATAGCCTCTGCTGTTCCCAGGCGCAGCGAATGAACGGCTTCCAGTGCGCCGGTGCGAAATTTAGGCAGGACGCTGCCTATCGTTGCCTGTTTCGGTGAGTAGGCGATGTCGATCATGGTCCGTTCTATAAGATCTGCATAAGCGGTGCGGTTTACGATAGACATCACTCTGCGTGCACCAAGCTGCTTTGCCAGCATGGCTGACAGAATATTGGCCTCATCATCATTGGTGATGGCACAGAAAACATCCATTTTATCGATATTTTCCATTTTTAACAGTTCTTCATCTGCTGAGTCACCGATCAGGACAATAGTATTTTTCAGATGTTTTGAGATTTCTTCCGCTCGTTCAGGGCTGCGTTCAATCAATTTAACTTTATAATTTTTTTGCTCCAGTGCTTCGGCCAGGCGGAAACCAATATTGCCTCCACCTGCGAGCATGATTGTGCGTACGGGTTTGTCCAGTTTACGCATTTCACTCATGACAGCACGAATGTGTTCAGTCGCAGCGATGAAGAAGACTTCATCATTGACCTCAATGATGGTATCTCCGCATGGCATAATTGCCTCACCCTTTCTGTAGATGGCAACCACACGTGTTTCAATATTTGAGAGATGATCTTTCAGTTCGCGTAAATGGTGGCCCACCAGCGGGCCATCATTATAGGCTTTAATGGCGACTAACTGAATGCGGCCATTGGCAAAATCAAGCACTTGCAGTGCACCTGGCCTTTCGATTAGACGTTGTAATTCGGTGGTGACGATCTGCTCGGGACTGATGATGTAGTCGACGCCCAGCCCGCTTCCATCCCTGGCAAACAGCTTATCTTCACTTATATATTTTGTTGATCGAATACGGGCAATTTTTTTTGGTGTATTAAACAGTATCGAGGCAATCTGGCAGGCAGTAATATTCGTTTCATCACTGTTAGTAACAGCGAGTATCAGCTCAGCATCATCGCCGCCAGCTTCACGCAAAACATCCGGGTGTGAGGCATGGCCATGCACAGTACGTATATCAAATCTATTTTGCAGCAGGCTCAGGCGTTCTTCATCGATATCAACAAGTGTAATATCTCCACCAGCCTCACGCGACAGGATTTCGGTGATTGATGTTCCTACCTGACCGGCACCAAGAATGATAATTTTCATTGCTTTTACTACTTTATGACTGTTGTTTACGACTGTTTTTTGGGTTGATATCGAGAGCCTTGAGCTTGCGATAAAGATGTGTTCTTTCCATGCCTACTATTTGCGCCAGTTCACTAACATTTCCTGCAACCTGATTAAGGTGATGCAGTAAATAGCTGCGTTCAAAATCATCGCGAGCTGCACGCAGTGACTGATTATAATCCGGAGTATATTGCTGCGGGGATACATCTGCGACAGTCCGCTTGCCAAGTGCCGATTGTATCTCCTCAGTGCCAACTTCTTCTCCACGGTTGAAGATCAGCAGGCGCTGAACCAGGTTTTTTAGTTCACGTACATTACCTGGCCAGCTGTATTGTCGGAGGATATTTAATGAATCAGCTGGAAAGCGCCGAGTGGGCAGATGATCTACACTGACCATGTGGTCGAGAGCGTGTTCGATCAGCATTTGAACATCCTCAGGATGTTCACGCAGGGGAGGCATTTTAATGGGTATGACATTCAGTCGGTAGTACAGGTCTTCTCTAAAACGTCCTGCTGTAACTTCTTCTTCAAGATTGTGAGTAGTGGCAGCAATAACACGTACATCGAGTTTAACAGGGGAGCTGCCACCCACGCGCAGGAAACGGTTTTCCCTCAAAGCGCCGATCAGTTTGGCCTGGGTGTCGAGATCCATGTCGGCAATTTCGTCAAGCAGCAATGTGCCGCCGCTGGCCTGTTCAAATGAGCCTGCTGTGATCACTCCATCTTTTTCCGAGCCAAACATTTGTACGGCAATGTTTTCAACCGGGATGGCTGCAAGGTTGATTGTCACCAACTCGGCATCCGCTCGCGGGCTGAGTCTGTGAATCATGCGTGCGGCCACTTCCTTGCCACTGCCGGGTTCGCCACTGATAAGTACCCAGCTCTCGGTATTTGCTACAAGTTTTATCTGCTCTCTCAATTGCTGCATGCTGTGGCTATCGCCTATCAGATCATTGACAGGCTGCAGTTGTTGTCGCAGCTTAACATTCTCGTTGCGCAGCTGCACATTCTGCAGGGCACGCTGAACGGTGACCAGAAGTTTAGCCATCGATAAGGGCTTTTCGAGAAAGTCATAGGCACCGTAACGTATTGCATCCACAGCAGTTTCAACATTACCATGGCCAGACATCATCACGATGGATGGGGGGTATTCCTCCGTATCCATCCACTCTTTCAGCAGTGTTATTCCATCGGTGCCAGGCATCCAGATATCGAGCAGAACAAGGTCAGGCTTAAATTCTTTTAGCGCAATACGGGCTTCTTCTGCATTGCCGGCGGTGCTCACGATGAAACCTTCATCTTCGAGGATTTCCTGTACCAGGCGGCAAATTTCCGGTTCATCATCTGTAATCAGAATATGGTTATTTTTCATCAGGCTTCAGCTGTTGATTGTTGTACGTTAGGTCTGTTTATTTTGACAGGTAATTGTATGGTAAAGCAGCTGCCATTATTTTTCATATTTTTTGCCCAGATAGTGCCGCCATGTTCATCGATAATTTTTTTGACGATGGCCAGGCCAAGCCCGGTACCTTTTTCCTTACTGGTGACATAGGGATCAAACAGCTGATCCAGCAGATCATTTTGTATTCCCGGACCATTGTCTTCTACCCGTATAGTCACGATCTTTTTATTCTTTCCAGTTCCTGCTTGTGAGCTCAGGGACAGTTTTGCATTCTCAGTGTGCTGAAGTGCCTGCAGGGCGTTGACAATAAGATTGTTAAACACCTGGCGCATACGCCCTGAATCCAGTTTCATTGGAGAGATGGACTCGTCCAGCGTGAGTGAGATATCAACCTGGCCGGAATGCCCTTTGTGCAGTTCTACCACATCAGCCAGAAGCTGGTTCAGGTCAACATCATGGACATTCATGCTGACGGGTTGAGCATAACTGGAGAAGGCATTCACCATCTCTTTCATGGATTCTACCTGCTCAGAAATTGTACGGGTAGCACGGTCCAGTGTCTGTTTGTCTGCATCATTCAGGGTATGCAGATATTTATGTCTTATCCGTTCTGCTGATAACTGGATTGGTGTTAGAGGGTTTTTTATCTCATGCGCAAGCCGTCGCGCAACTTCACCCCAGGCAGCATCACGCTGGTCCTGTAACATGACAGTAATATCATCGAATACAAAGACATAAGCCGGGCCGTCAGGCTGCTTGCCGGGCAGCCGTGTGCCGCGACATAACAGTACCTGTTTTCCACGAGTGTTAAAGAGGGTTATTTCTTCTTCCCATTCGGGCTGATTAGCAGTAATAGAGCTATCCAGCAGAACAAAGAAATCTTTAAGCTGAGTCAGTTCCTTTGCCAGAGAAAGAATATCCAGATCATAAAGCTCATCGATGTTTTCGATATCGAGAATTTCACAGGCACGATTATTATGCGTACGTAGCTTACGATTGGCATCAAAAGAAAGCACGCCTGACGATAGATGGCTTAGTACCGTTTCCAGGTAAGTATGCTGTTCTACCAGTTCCCTCTGGCTTTGCTCTGCATTTTCTCGTGCTCTGGCAATTTGCTGAGTCATTCGGTTGAAGGATTTGATCAAGATGCCCAGTTCGTCATGACTGGTCACGGGGAGTTGTGTGCTGTAATCACCGTTGGCGACTGCCTGTGTGCCCTCAGCGAGTTCGCGCAAGGGTGATGCCAGGCGGCGGGCCGAAAAAGTGGCCGTCCAAACGGCTAACAGCAGGGTCATCAGGCTGACCAGGCTCAAGGTCATGATAAATCCAAATTTGATTGGCCCGCGCAAATAAAGCAGGCGGTCATATTCACCAATGGCCTTATTTATACTCGATTCCAGATTGGCAAAGCGAAGTGGAATAGGTTTGATCGCCTGTAAGATATGCGGCGGCATACCCATGGTTGATGGTGGCACCATAACCGCAATTCGGAGTACCCTGTTGCCATCTACGCCTGTTTCCTGATCAGCGTAAACACCATTGCTGTCGAGCGTGCTGAAGACACGCTCATCAGGTTGAGAGGGAAGTAAAGTCCCGGTTTTCTCGGAGCTGGAGGCCAGGATTCGGCCCCCTTGTGTAAACATGGCAGTTTCATTATATCCTTCATCGCGCCGAATCCTGTCTAGCAGACTGATTAATTCCAGGCTGTCCGCTGTTTGTACAATATCAGGTACATAACGAATCAGGGTATCAAGCTGCCCTTCTTTAAGTGATTTCAGGGACACCTGGCCGAGCAATGTGGCATCAGACATGGCTTGCTCAATACGCACATCAAACCAGCTATCAATGCCGTGGCTGAGAAACTGTATCGAGATATAATAGACCACCGATAAAGGAAGGAAAGCAAGCAGGGTGAACATTCCTACCATGCGCAATGTCAGTCTTGAGCCAATGACATTTGCTCGAACCTGCTTGATCAGCTTGTAAATGCTGCCCAGGTTGAGTACCAGTAGTACGAGGATGCCCACAAGGTTGATGACCAGCAGTGGGGCGTAGAGGTCTGTTAGCCTTGCTGTATTCTGTGCGGCAAAGCTCAACAGCAGCAGGCCTGCAAGCAGCAATAAGGACAGAATCAGCGCCGGCACAGGGCCGGTGATGAAACTTCTTAGCGTTCGAGTGGCCACTCTGTCCACTTGCTGTTGAGGTGCCAGGACGATGAAAAGTAAGCCAGAGGGCGCATCATCGCAGGTAATTGCTCAAGCTCAAGTTTGATGCGTGCTTCGAGTCTGTATTGCTTTTCAGCAGCTAAAGGGGTAGGTAAAGGTAAGCTCAAATCGTTGAACACACCTAATCTTTCCAGTGCTTCGTGCTGGCTATCGAAAGCCTCTTCATGGTTTAGCAGATCTGGTCGGCTTATCACATACTCATCTGACACGGGTTTGTAGGAGATGGTTATTGGGACGATCCATATAGCAACTTCTTTGTCCCACATATACTTACGTACGCGATGCAGCACAAACTCCATGCTTAATTGTAAGGGGATACTTTTACTCAGCGCTTTTTTGACATCATCGGTTAGCTTCAGCGTGAGCTTGCCGTTTACCTGTATAGCCTGCCCGTCCTGACGCGCCTGTATCTGGTTGATGCTAAAGCCTCTACTGTATGCTGTACTGGACAACACCGTCATAAGCAGCAAGAGGAAAAGCGTGAGGTAAGAATTAGTTTTTTTGCAGGCAAGCATAAAAGAAGCCATCCATATTATGTTCGCCGGGTAGGATTTGAATTCCATGTTGGCGCGACTGGCCATAGTGTACATCTATATTCAGTTCTGTTGCAGTCTCTTCT
>JAUVSB010000080.1 GCA_030597275.1 Gammaproteobacteria bacterium | reverse complement strand
TGGTCACCGCTGATGATACGCAACGTATTGATGAAATTATTAAAACCGGCATTCGCTCTTTTTCTGTCCATCAACCCGAACAGGAAGTCGCCCAGGCGTTTGCCCGCTACAACCTGGTGTCGGCGCCCGTGGTGGATGAGGATCATCACCTGCTGGGTCGTATCACCGTTGATGATATCGTAGATGTCATACAGGACGAAGCAGATAGACGTGTCATGGCCCCTGCCGGACTGGATGAAGAAGAAGATATTTTTGCGCCGGTTATTCACACCTCACGCAGTCGGGCAGTCTGGCTGGGGGTAAACCTGATTACAGCATTTATTGCGGCAATGGTAATCGGTCGTTTTCAGGAGACTATTAGTGGCCTGGTTGCGTTGGCAGTACTGATGCCGGTTGTTGCCAGCATGGGCGGCAATGCGGGCATACAGAGCCTGACTGTTGTCATCCGTGGCCTAAGCAATGGTACGATAACAGACAAGAATGCACGCAAGGTTTTTATTAAAGAAATGCTGGTAGGTAGTCTCAACGGTATCATCTGGGCTATCGTAGTGACCCTGGTCACACTGCTCTGGTTCGACAACCTGTCGCTGGCGATAATAATCGGTGCGGCAATGGTCATTACCATGGCCAGCTCCGCCCTGTTCGGCGCCCTGCTGCCTTCCACGCTTCGTCGTATGGGCATAGATCCCGCCCTGGCCGGCGGTGTGGCACTGACGACGGTTGCGGATGTTGTGGGATTTGCCAGTTTTCTAGGTCTGGCGGCGTTGTTTTGACGTAGTAAAGAAGATCCAAGCTCCAAGCTTAGAGATTAAAAACCAAGTTCAGAGGCACAGCATTTTTGACTTGGATCTTGGATCTTGGGTCTTAGATCTTGGAACTTGGATCTAATTTCACCTGTCTTCCTTGCGAAACCAGACAAACAAAACTGGCAGGAACCAAAGCAGAAGCAAGCCAAGAAACAGGCTGTTGCCATAACGAACATATGGCGTAATACCTTTCATCGGCACCACCTCAGAAACTAGTGTACCCGAGGTAAACTGCTCCAGGCTTGAGGTGATTTCCCCTTTTTCATTGATCACAGCTGTGATCCCGGTATTGGCCGCTCTGACAAAGTAACGACCGGATTCGCGCGCCCTGATCTGGGCCATCTGCAGTCTCTGGTGCGGGGCCAGTGAATCACCGAACCAGGCATCTTCGCTAATATTGATAAGAAATACGGTATCGCTAACGTTTGTAATTAGCTCTTCGCCAAAGGCATCTTCGTAACAAATACTAATCGCAGCTGGCCAGCCTGCAAGTTTTATATCCGGCTGCGCTCCCTGCCAGCTGGTAAAATCTGACATAGGTATTTTCAGATAATCTATCAGCCAGCCCAACAGCGGTTTTAATGGAAGAAATTCTCCAAATGCCACAAGGTGCCGTTTCCTATATATCTCATTTGCCTCTGGTTTTTTATTTGTAGCCGATAGGGTGATTGCAGCATTGTAGTAGTTTCCACCAGGGGTAGAATCAATAGAACCAATAAGATAATCGGGTGCGCTACCATCCTGCCTTCGAGGCAGGGCAAGGCCTAACCAGGCAGAAACATGCTGCCAGCTATCAGGCACAGCGCCTTCAGGCCAGACGATAATCTCACTGTCGTTGACTACTTTCCGGCTAAGTGCGATATAGTGAGAAATAATTTGGTGGCTGGCACCCGGTTTCCATTTCTCGCTAAGAGGCACGTTGCCCTGCAACAGGGCAATGTCTACTTTCTCACCTGCCGGAGTTACAAACTGCAGGCCTCCGGCTATCCAGCTTACAAAAAAGACCCCTGCAAACAGGCTCCCTGTTGCTAGTAAGCGCTGCCATCCTTTGGCTATTGCTGCTCTTATCATCAAAACTAAAAGCGCTGCCAGTATTGCTGTAAGCAGGCTCATGCCATAGACCCCTATCAGGGGTGCCAAATTCATTAACGGGCTATTGCTTTGTGAATAACCCAGGTGTAACCAGGGAAAACCTGTCATCAACCAGCCTCGCAGCCACTCCATCAAGACCCAGAACACTGGCATGGCAAACAGCAGTCGATATACACCAGGGTTCACCGCCCGAGCCTGCAACCAGCCTGCCGCTGCAGGAAAAAAAGAAAGCAACGTTACGAACAGAAATACCAGTAAAGCTGCCAGGGGTACCGGCATAAAACCGAACTCGTGAATCGAGACATAAACCCAGGAGGCCCCTGTTCCAAACAGACCGAGTCCAAAGATAAAGCCCAGCCAGGCGGAACGGGCAGGCGTCGCTTCGGACCAGAAGTTAAACAGTAGAGCGGGGAATATAATGGCCAGTGGGAAAAAACCAAACGGTGCAAAAGAAAACACCAGCCCGGCACCGGCAAGCAATACGATGGCATCCTGCCATCGCGGGTGGATCATGACATGCTTTCCACTTGTGTATCTGAACCTTCTATCATTGTGAGCTTAAGCAGATTGATACGCCGAGAGTCGCAATGCAGTACTGTAAAATGGAAGCCGTTGATATCGACTGACTCCCCCCTTTCCGGCAGGTAGGAAAATACATTTGTGACCAGACCGCCGATAGTCTCGGTATCTCCCTGCCGAAATGAGCTTTTAAAATAGCCGTTGAAATCTTCCAGCGGCGTCAGTGCCTTGACAATAAATCCATCATCGGTTTTACGTATCATGCTGTCATCTTCATCGTAATCAAATTCATCCTGGATATCGCCGACAATCTGTTCCAGTACATCCTCGATAGTGACCAGCCCGGCCACTCCGCCATACTCATTCATAACAATGGCCATGTGATTACGATTGGCGCGGAAGTCTGCTAATAACACATTGAGACGTTTGCTCTCGGGGACAAAAACCGCCTGGCGCAGGACATCCCTGAAGACAAAACGCTGTTTCTGATCACTCTCAAAATAACGCAACAGGTCTTTAGCCAACAGCACACCAATGACATTATCACGGTCTTCTTTAATAACCGGGTAACGCGAGTAGCCGTGTTCATTCATTATCGGCAGAAAGTCTTCCGGTGAGACATCTCGCTCAAGAACGACCATTTGCGAGCGCGGCACCATGATGTCACGCACCTGCATCGTCGATACCTGGAAAACACCTTCTATCATGTCCAGTGCATCCTGTCCGATGAGCTGACGCTCAGTGGCGCTACGCAGAATTTTTATTATATCTTCGCGTTCCATGGATTTGCCCAGCAGGGAAAGCCCCAGTCTGGACAACCAGGAACGCAAACGAGGTCGAGGTTTCTTTAGTTTTTTCTTCATTATTTATTAATCATTATAGGGTGTCGGATAACCAAGGCCTGTCAGGATACCTGTTTCCAGACTCTCCATCTCATCAGCCTCACTTTCATGCAGATGATCAAAACCACAAAGATGCAGTACACCATGCACCAGCATATGCGCCCAGTGTGCCTCGGTCGTTTTTCCCTGTTCATCAGCTTCACGCCGGACTACAGGTGCACAAATAACCAGGTCACCCAATATCTCTGTAGCGACTCCAGGCGGATCTTCGAAAGGGAAGGAAAGAACATTAGTAGAGCCCTTTTTATTTCGATACCGTTCGTTCAATTCAGCACTTTCTATTTCATCAGTGACACGAATGGTCAACTCGCTGTTGTCAACACCACAGGCTTCACCGGCTGCATCCGCCCAAAGCTGAAACTTTTTTCTATCCGGGATTTGTTCATCTGCAACGGCTATCTGTAAATCAATCATCAGCGGCATTCTTATCAGACTCTTTTTTATCGGTTTTCTGATAGGCCTCAACGATCTTCTGTACCAGCGGGTGTCTGACCACATCACTGGTTTGAAAATAGTTAAACTTAATCTCGGGAATACTCTTTAGAACTTCAATGGCATGTTTCAGGCCTGAGCGTTGTGAACGCGGTAAATCAGTTTGTGTGACATCACCGGTGATAATCGCGCGTGAATCGCAACCGATACGGGTTAGAAACATGCGCATTTGTTCTTCCGTGGTATTCTGTGCTTCATCCAGTATGACCATCGCCTCATTTAATGTTCGCCCACGCATATAGGCCAGCGGCGCAATCTCGATAACATGCCGCTCAAGCAGGCGATCAACACGCTCAAAACCCAGCATTTCATAGAGTGCATCATAAAGAGGACGTAGATAAGGATCGACCTTCTGCTCCAGATCCCCAGGTAAAAAACCCAGTCGCTCGCCTGCCTCTACAGCAGGCCGCACCAGGACAATCTTGCTGATTTCTTCTTTTTCGAGTGCCTCAATGGCACAGGCAACAGCAAGGTAAGTCTTGCCAGTACCTGCTGGTCCAATGGCAAAGTTGATATCATTTGTAATGATATTTCTGGCATAAGCCTGCTGGCGAGGATTTCGCAACCTCACCTTAATTCGCGGCGTCCTGACGACTATCAGTTCTTCGCCTTTATTACTATTTTGTGACAGATGTTGTAGTGTCACATGAACGGTGGACGTATCCAGTACTTCACTTTCAGCTGCGTGGGCATAAAGGTCCTGGATCACTGCCTCTACCCTGGATGTCAAACTCTTACTGCCAAATACAGTGAAATCACCACCGCGGTGCATGATTCGGGTATCAAAGTATTTCTCTACCTGTTTGATATTTTCATTAAACTGGCCACAAAGTATCGCAAGATTTTCATTGCTGGCAGGCTGTAAAGAAAAATGATGGACGGGTTCTGACACACTCATACTGAAGTTCTCATCCAGTAACACACTCTATCTGAATTTCACGAGGAATATTGATACCCTCTGCGACGCCACGCAATGAATTAGGCAATACAGAAGTTATCCTGACATCGATCATCTGGCCAATAAGCCTTGCCGGGCCAGCAAAATTGACCACCCGGTTGTTCTCTGTACGGCCTGACATCTCGCTATCACTTTTCTTTGAAACACCTTGCACCAGTACCCGCTGAACTGAACCCACCATATTCTGACTAATACCAGCTGCTTGCTCCAGAATCTGTTTCTGTAACAGGGACAGGCGTTCCTTTTTTACTGACATCAGTACAGAATCCTCAAGGTCCGCCGCTGGTGTACCCGGCCTGGCACTGTAGACAAAACTGAAGGAGTGATCAAAACCAATTGTTTTGATCAGATCCATAGTGGCCTGAAAATCCGCTTCCGTCTCACCAGGAAAGCCAATAATAAAATCAGACGACAAACTGATATTTGGTCGTACCAGTTTCAGCTTTTCAATAATCTGTATGTAGTCCTGTACGGTGTACCCTCTTTTCATCAGGGAAAGTATACGGTCTGAACCGGATTGCACCGGTAGATGCAAGTGATCAACCAGTTTGGAAATGCTTGCAAAAGCATCAATCAGGGAATCACTGAACTCCAAAGGGTGTGAGGTGGTGAAGCGTATTCGCTCTATGCCATCAATTTCTGCAACATATTGAATCAGTGTTGCCAGATCAGCGATGGAACCATCAAACATACTGCCCTGATAGGCATTAACATTCTGTCCCAGTAAATTAACTTCACGTACTCCCTGCTCAGCCAGCGCGACCACTTCGGACAGTACGTCATCAAAAGGGCGAGAAAATTCTTCACCACGAGTATAAGGTACGACGCAGAAGCTGCAATATTTGCTGCAGCCTTCCATAATAGAAACAAAAGCGGTTGGTCCTTCAGCCCTCGGCTCTGGCAAGGCATCAAATTTTTCAATTTCGGGGAAGCTGGTATCAATTGTGCTTTTATGCTGTTCGCGGCAGGCGTTAATCAGCTGCGGCAGACGATGCAAAGTTTGTGGACCAAAGATGATGTCAACATATGGTGCTCGATCAAGAATGTCCTGTCCTTCCTGACTGGCCACACAGCCGCCGACACCAATCAGCAATTCAGGATTATCCAGTTTCCACTCTCTCCAGCGCCCCAATTGGGAAAACACCTTTTCCTGAGCCCGTTCACGAACGGAGCATGTGTTTAGCAACAATACATCAGCCTGCTCTGGATCAGTCGTCACAGACATACCATGCGACCTCGCGAGCAGATCAGCCATGCGTTTCGAATCGTATTCGTTCATCTGACAGCCAAAGGTCTTGATAAAGAGCTTCTGGCCTGTTTTGCTAGCCCCTGAGGGCCTCGATATGGACATTAAAGTGCGGGAAAAGTATTACGGATAGATAAGCTAACCGTATTGGGGGAAAAATTCCAGTAATTTTTCAGTCTGACATGATGATTGCAAGGTTTATTTCGAGCGTATTAAGTTTTACGAATTACGTTCTACGTATTATTTGGCAAGAAACCGAACCTGCAACGCGCCCCTTGGAAATCGACCTTGATTTTCCGTAATACGTAAAACGTAATCCGTAATTCTTTATAAGCTCGAAAAAACCTACAATCATCATGTCAGCTTGAAATTTTACGTGATTCCGGTTAGCTTATTCATCCGTAACACTATTCCCACATTTTAATGTCCATATCCAGGCCTGCACAGGCTACTAAAACCGGCCAGAAGCTTTTTATCAAGACCTTTGGCTGTCAGATGAACGAATACGATTCGAAGCGCATGGCTGATCTGCTCGCGAGGTCGCATGGTATGTCTGTGACGACTGATCCAGAGCAGGCTGATGTATTGTTGCTAAACACATGCTCCGTTCGTGAACGGGCTCAGGAAAAGGTG
>JAUVSB010000085.1 GCA_030597275.1 Gammaproteobacteria bacterium | reverse complement strand
TTCAGCGAAATGATTGACCAGATACTCGGCTATATCTTTGTGGCGCACACATGCAAGCACCCTGTGTTCTTCATCCACAACCGGGATTTGGCGAAATCCTCCTTCATGCATTAAGGTAACGACACGCCAGACAGGGTCCATTTCACGGACGCAGACCGGCGCCGGTGCCATCAATTTTGATACTGGCTGCTGCAGTACTTCATTTTTGTCGAGCACTGACAGGAAGACATCACGTTCAGTGAAAATACCAACCAATTTATCTTCGTCAGTAATCAATGCATAACCCAGACACCTGTCCCGCATTGCCTGAATAGCTTCACTGACACTGATCGTGCCATCCAGCACGAGGGGGGCTTCCAATTCAATGGCCAGCACCTCGATAACCTGGAGACTGCGCTCGATTGTCATAATTCATTAACCACCGATGTAAACGAATAACCGGGAGACATATTCTGTCTCTTGTTTCCCGATAGTGTTACCGATCTGAAAAAACAATATTTACTTACTTGAGGTCACAATAGCTTTAAGTTAAAAAATTCTGGTATGACTTCTCACCAGTATATTACTCATACGAGTTAGGTTTGTAACTTAATAGTTGGTTTTGTTGACAAGCTCATATATTGTGACACATGTATATACTGTCAGTGAATGCCCTCTTTATGTGGACTCTTCCTATTCAGCAAGTGGGGTAATTCCGGGCCTTGTAGATGGTTATCTTTAATGATGGCTCAGGGTCGAAAGTGGACATACAATATAGGATATTTGTGATAGTTTATGGCCAGCAAAGTTACCCTGAAACGCACTCTATCTCTTCCCATGATGGTCCTTTACGGTCTTGGTACAACCATCGGTGCGGGCATATATGCCCTGGTTGGTGAAATTTCCAGTGTTGCCGGATATTTTGCCCCTGTTTCCTTTCTTATTGCGTCCCTGCTGGCATGCTTTACAGCAATATCATTTGCCGAGTTGTGTGGTCGTTTCCCTTACGCTGCCGGTGCAGCATTGTACGTAAAACAAGGTTTCTCTTCTGAACGCCTGTCTATCATCGTCGGACTTCTTGTGATCGCCGCAGCTGTAGTTTCTTCTGCCGCATTGCTCAATGGCTTTGTAAGTTATTTGCACCAATTCATCATCATCGAACGTCCCATTGCTATCGTACTAGTAGCCTTGCTATTGGGTGGTATTGCCGCATGGGGTATTGCCGAATCGGTCGCTATAGCGAGCCTGATCACTATCATAGAAATTGGTGGCTTGCTGCTGGTAATCGTGGTGAGTAAAAGCGGATTGACAGACATCTCTAGCCAATGGACTGAGTTGATCCCACCAGCTGACTTCACCACCTGGAGCGGCATCTACCTCGGAGCAGTTCTCTCCTTCTATGCCTTTATTGGTTTTGAAGATATGGTCGATGTGGCAGAAGAAGTTAAAGACGTACGACGCAACCTTCCGAACGCGATTATGCTTACTCTAGGCATTACGACATTAATTTATCTGCTGCTGATGATTAGCGCAGTTCTGTCTATTCCGCCAGCAGAACTCGCTGCCACCAAAACACCGCTTGTCCATATCTATGAGTACCATACAGGAGAGAAGGCAATCGTCATCAGTATTATTGGAATGTTTGCTATTATCAACGGTGCCCTGATTCAAATGATCATGGGCTCCCGGGTATTGTATGGCATGAGTTCACGCGGGCAGTTACCCGACCTGTTAAGTAGGGTTCATCAGCGAACACAAACACCGCTCATCGCAACGGCTGTGGTAACAGGAATCGTGCTTATAGTTGCACTCATCGGCCGCCTCGCAACACTTGCTGAGACAACCTCAGTGATCATGCTGACGATATTTTCGTTGGTAAATCTCGCTTTATGGCGCGTTAAGCGAAAAGACCCGCATCCACATGGCGTAAGGATTTACCCATCATGGATACCGATTACCGGATTCCTCATCAGTTCAGCATTTGTTCTAAGTGAAGTCATTCATCTATTTACCAGATAGGTTTTCCAGCAATTACGACACAATCGTTTTCTTAGCTAGAAACCCTCATCAGTTTCTCCATCCAGGATAACAACCCTGAAATAGCCTCAAACCTCACATGACACTGACATGACATGTCATGTTTATGGCATGTCTTAATAGATACTTACTTCCCTCTACCATGGAAATAAAAGGACTAAGGGCATTGAATATTCCATAGGTAGCCTAGCAAAGTATTACGGCAAGCAAATATCACGAACTTGGTACGATATTTGCTTTAGACAAGTCAGGTGGGTTTTTACCACCACTCAAGAGAAATATTGTTGTTTATTTACTACTATCACTAAAAAAGGTTAATAATCTTATGAAAAAGCTCTCACTTGCAATTGGAATCGCCGCAGCATGTGCAATACCTATGACTGCAGTCGCCGGCACTCAGCTGTACGGCAACCTGAAATACTCAATCAACTCTATCGATGAAGACCGTGTTGATGGCATCGATGGCCTGCAGGGACGTGATAACGTATCCTTACTCGGCTTGAAAGGCACTTATGGCGACGGCAATGTTAAAGCCTTCCTCCACCTGCAGACAGGTGCACCATCTGACAAAAATGCTTCTGGAAGCGCATTCAACCAGCGTTTTTACTTTGGTGGCCTGAAAGGTAACTTTGGTAAAGTAGCTTATGGTCGCATGACCAACGCCTACAAATTCCCAGGATTCAAACTTGACCCATTCTACAATCTGTCAGGTATTAGCACGGTAGGTAGTTATGCATCGGGTGGCGCTACATACGGCCTGTCTCCCGCAACTAACGGGTTTACTGATAATGCACTACAGTATGTAACTCCTTCACTGGGCGGCGTAAAACTCACCGGTTTCTACATTGATGACTCCAACGATGACAACCATGGTTACACTATTGGTGGTGCGTGGACCGGTTCTGGGTTCAATGCTGGTGTCGTATATGCGTCGAACGGTGACACAACCACATTGCCTGGTGTAGCCGCTGGTGGTACAGCAACACGTCTTTACGGTAGTTACAAAGGTGGCGCTTTCGTTGCAGCTGCATCATATGAAAAAGTTGATTCAATCATTGCAGCCGCTACTGAAGCCGTTGATTACTTCTACCTGACTGGTACTTACAAAGCTAAGTCTATCAAAACAGACTTCAAGGCATCCTACGGCAGCGTTAACAAAGGTCTAGCAGAAGGCAGCGGTATTGTGCTGGGTGCATTCTACCACGTCACGGGTAAAACTCAGGCCTATCTTACTTACAGCACAGCCGATCTAGATAACCTGGATTCAAAGCCTAGCGTTGTTTCACTAGGTGCTATCCATAAATTCAGCATGGGCAAGCAGTAAGCCATCTGAATTAGTGCTACTTTAAAATAGCACTAACATAAAAAAACCGGTGGGCTCGCCCTACCGGTTTTTTTTCGCCTGTAATATAAGAAAAAAACAGGACTATTTTATTAAAATGGTTATTTAACTATTTCGCTAAAGACTTTCTTTACCTGTGCTGCAGGAATTCCTTCACGAATAGGAATATCAGTGTTAGGGCCGGTATTTATCTGATCCAGAACCATTTTTCGAACATCATCATTTTTAGGATTAAAGTTAGCAATTATATCCCTTTGTATCTTTCCTTTTACCCGGGCAACCATAGGGCCATAAAAGGTATATTGTCTCTTAACTTTTTCTACATCCAGACCAAGTAAACTGATCGTATACCTGACATCAGGACAGGTCATGGGAATGAAACCGAAGAGATCTTCCTGGCCCGCTTTGACACAAGTTTTATGTACATAAGTCAGGGTGTTTTCAGAAAGAACTACGTCGTAACCTTCAATGGCTGTTTTTAAAAATTGCTCATTTGACTCATAGGCAGAACCGACTGATGAAGTAGCTACAGCTGCGGCTGGGACTGACTCAGCAGAAGGTGCGGAAGCTGGTTCAGCCATTTTCTTCGTACCGACTGCATCGTTCGTAGTCATTGTGCTCGCTGAAGCCGGTTGTCCTGCATTTTGACTGGAAACTTCGGCCACAGGTTTTTTATCACCAGTTGTCGAATTCTGAGTACACAGCGCTGTAACCTGCCCTGTGGTAAAGCCTTTGCTTAAATAGTGATCAATGTCATCACGGCTGCAACCAGCATAACTGAGGCCTGGCATGAGAACGCTTGCCGTAGCTAAACAGATTGAAAGATTTAATAACTTTTTTCCTGGTTCCATACTCTTACCTCGTTATTATTTTTTTGTCGATTAATTAGTGACTAATTAATTATTTCCTGCTCAGACTAGTCAAACGGGTGTTTTAGAATAATTGTTTCTTCGCGATCCGGGCCGGTAGATATAATATCAACAGGCGCCTCTACCAGTTCTTCTATGCGCTTTAAGTATAGCTTTGCATTCTGTGGCAGGTCATCGTATGACTTTGCACCCGCGGTAGACTCTGACCAGCCTGCAATTTCTTCATAAACTGGCTCACAGCGTTCCAGGCGATCTGCATCACCCGGTGTATCATGAATGATCTCACCATCAAGTTTATAGGCTGTAGCAATTTTCAGTGTCTTCAGACCATCCAGCACATCAAGTTTTGTGATACACAGACCAGTAAAACCATTGACCTGGCGCGAGCGTTTTAATGCCACGGCATCAAGCCAGCCGCAGCGGCGTTTGCGGCCTGTAGTCGCACCAAATTCTGCACCATTGACACCCATATGGTTACCCTCACCGTTTTCATCAAACAATTCGGTCGGAAACGGCCCACCGCCTACACGAGTGGTATAGGCTTTGACAATACCGAGGGTGTAATCCAGTGTAGACGGCCCAACGCCGGTGCCGCTTGATGCATTGCCGGCGATAGTGTTGGACGAGGTGACATAGGGATATGTGCCATGATCAATATCCAGCAACATGCCTTGCGCACCTTCAAACATAATAGATTTACCATCACGACGATATTTATCCAGCAGTGCTGGTACGTCGGCGATAACAGATTTTAGTTTTTCACCCAGGGCCAGGGTTTCATCCAGTGACTTCTGAAAATCAACAGTTTCATGTTTGAAGTAATGCTCGAGCATGTAATTATGATATTCCATTACATTTCGCAGTTTCTCAGCAAAAGCTTCCTGGTTAGCCATATCACCGATACGCAGCCCTCGACGGGCAACCTTATCTTCATAAGCCGGGCCAATACCCCGTCCGGTTGTGCCTATGGCCTTATTACCACGGGCAATTTCTCGTGCCTGATCCAGTGCAACATGGTGCGGAAGAATAATTGGAGCAGCATCAGAAATTTTCACTCTGGAACGGGCATCAATGCCTTTTGCTTCGACTTCCAGCAGTTCTTTTTCCATAGCTTCCAGTGAAAGCACTACGCCATTACCGATAAAGCAATCAACATTGTCGCGCAGAATGCCCGAAGGAATGACATGCAGTACTGTTTTTTCACCGTTAATTACCAGTGTATGACCGGCATTATGCCCGCCCTGGAAACGGGCAACAGCATCTGCCCTGTCCGTCAGTAAATCGACAATTTTGCCTTTACCTTCATCACCCCATTGAGTTCCTATTAATACGACGCTCTTACCCATAGTTCACCCTGTTAAACCCTGCTATTTACTGTATGAAGAAATATTTAAAAGATTATATAACCGATAACCAGTCGATGCTTTATTCGACTACCCACTTGCCGCTTTTTCTCACGAGCTGAGGAGCATTCTCAGTGCTTTCAACAGATGTGTCATTCTCACTGCTGTCGTAACTGAAGATGACGCGTTGCCCTGATGCCCGCAATTGCCTGACAGCTTCTAAAAGTTGAGGGTCATCCTCATAGATAGCATAGATAGTTTTCGTCTCCTGCTTCGTCTCGTCGACATAGGAGGAGATTGTTCTCAGATCCAGGCTAAAGCCGGTGGCCGGACGGGCTCGACCAAAGGCAATTCCTATATCATCATAGCGGCCGCCGCTGGCAATAGCTCTTCCTGATCCCGGCATATAAACTGAAAAAACCAGGCCATTGTGATAGCTTTTACCCTTAAGAGCGGCTAAATCAAAATACAGGCGTGAGCCAGCCAGCTTCTTTTTCAAGCTGCTAGATATTTTTGCTAAATTTTCAAAGGCCAGACTGACATCGTCCGATGCAGATGCAAATTTTGCAGCAACCTCGGGAAGGCTATCAACATCACCACTGCAAGAGGTCAGTAAAACAAATAGATTTGTTGCCTGGCTTGATAAACCGAGCGATTCACACAACTGTGCAACATCATCTCTGGAACGGGATCCGATAGCTAGTGACAACTTATCCTGCGTTGATTCATCAAGATTTTCAGCACGGCATAGACCCTGAAAAACGCCCATGTGACCAAGATCAATGTGTAGCTTATTCAGGCCTATGTTATGTAGCGTTGCAGCCAGTGGGGCAACCATCGCGGCAGCAGCCGCGCTGCTTTGCACTCCGAACAATGCAGCGCCTAATTGCAGCGGCCGACGTG
>JAUVSB010000031.1 GCA_030597275.1 Gammaproteobacteria bacterium | reverse complement strand
CTTTTGCAAAACCTGCTTTTTCTTTTTCAGGTACCTTTGTCTGTGCAGCGACTTCATTTAACCCGGCTTCGACTTTACGCTTGTCACCCAGGTAATAGCGTTTCTGTGCATGCATGGACTCATCCAGTTCATAGACTAAAGGAATACCGGTAGGCATATTGACCTTGGCGATATCATCGTCTGAAATATTTTCTATGTATTTCATCAAGGCGCGCAGGCTATTGCCATGGGCGCAGATCATTACCTGCTTGCCGTCCTCAATCACCGGGCGGATAGTACTTTCCCAGAATTCCAGCACCCGATCCAGGGTATCGTGCAGGGATTCTGTGTTGGGTAATTTTTTACCCAGATCACGATAACGTACGTCATACATGGGGTGACGAGGATCTGACTTGCTCAATTCAGGCGGCCTTATTTCATAGCCGCGTCGCCATTTCTGCACCTGCTCTTCGCCATAGTTTCGTATAACTTCCTTCTTGTCCATCCCCTGCAGAGCTCCATAATGGCGCTCATTCAATACCCAGTTTTTCTCAACCGGTACCCACATCAGGTCCATGTTGTCGAGGATAATCCAGGTGGTGCGGATCGAGCGCTTGAGCAATGAAGTGTAGACCTGGTCAAAGACAAATCCTGCATCTTTAAGCAGTTTTGCTGATTCTGTTGCTTCTTCTATACCGCGATCGGTCAGATCAACATCTGTCCAGCCGGTAAAGCGATTTTCCAGATTCCACATGCTCTGCCCGTGACGGACAAGTACTAACCTTTTCATGAATATACTCTCTCGTTAAATTCTTAAATCGAAGGATAAAGGTAAAAGGTAAAAGGGGAAAGGAAAATCAAAATCTTAACACCCAGCCACCTTAAGCATTCCCCTTTCCCCTTACCTCTTTCCCCTGACTTTTTTGCCTTCTTGCCAGGTCCAGCCAGGTTTCAATCACGCTGTCCGGGTTCAGTGACAGGCTGCTGATCCCTTCTTCAACCAGCCAGGCAGCGAGATCTGGATAATCAGACGGTCCCTGCCCACAAATGCCAATATACTTGTTTTGTTTCTGGCATGCCTTGATCGCCATCAACAACAACTTGCGAATTGCCGGGTCACGCTCATCAAACAAATGTGCTACCAGGCCTGAATCTCGATCCAGGCCAAGAGTCAACTGAGTCAGGTCGTTGGAGCCAATCGAAAATCCATCGAAATATTGTAAAAACTCATCCGCCAGAATGACATTCGACGGCAATTCACACATCATCAATATCCTGAGCCCATTCTCTCCACGTTTCAGGCCATTTTCTGCCATCAGTTCTGTGATGGATTTCGCTTCATCAAGCGTGCGCACAAAGGGCACCATCACTTCAATATTTTGTAGCCCCATATCGTCACGAACGGACTTCAGCGCCTGGCATTCCAGGGCAAAGCTCTCTTTGAACTGGTCAGATAGATAGCGTGATGTACCACGAAAACCGATCATCGGGTTTTCTTCATCAGGCTCGTAGAGATCACCACCCAGCAGGTTAATGTATTCATTGCTCTTAAAGTCCGACAGGCGGACGATGACCGGCGCTGGAGAAAATGCCGCTGCAATCGTTGCGATACCTTCTTTCAGTTTACTGATATAAAACTCGATAGGGCCGTCATAACCGGCCATGCGTTCGGCTATCTGCTGCTGCAAAGACTCCTGCAGGCGGCTGTAATCAATAAGCGCCTGGGGATGAACACCGATCATTACATTGATGATGAATTCCAGCCTTGCCAGACCCACACCCTGATTCGGCAGATTGGAGAAATCAAATGCCCGTGTCGGGTTGCCGACATTCATCATCAGTTTTGTCGGCAGGTCCGGAAGATTATCAACTTCATGTCTTTCTACTTCAAATGGCAGTATGCAGTCATAGATGCTGCCGGTATCTCCTTCCGCACAGCAGACAGTAACTTCCTGCCCCGTTTTGATACTATCAGTGGCATCCCCACAACCAACGATAGCGGGAATATCCAGTTCACGGGCGATAATAGCTGCATGACAAGTGCGCCCACCCCGATTGGTCACAATGGCGGATGCCCGCTTCATTATCGGCTCCCAGTCCGGATCCGTCATATCTGTCACCAGCACATCACCGGGCAGCACATCTTCCATTTTCGACGGGTCACGAATTACCCGGGTGACACCGCTGCCAATGCGCCTGCCGATCGCTCTGCCGGTCGTAATAACTTTGCTCTTTTGCTGTAAATGATAGCGCTCAATAACTGCCTTTCCAGCCTCCCTGCTGCGAACTGTCTCTGGCCTCGCCTGAACGATATAGAGCTCGCCCTCTTCACCATCAAGCGCCCATTCGATATCCATAGGCCGGCCATAATGCTGCTCAATGTTCACAGCATGCCGTGCCAGGGCCTCTACCTGTTCATCACTGAGACAGAAACGCTGGCGATCAGAAGGCTCAACCTCAACTGTGCGTACCGATTTGCCATGCTCTGAAGCACCGGTGAAAATCATCTTGATGGCCTTGTCACCGAGCTGGCGGCTGATGATGGCCTGGTGGCCGGATGCCAGGGTAGGCTTATAGACAAAAAACTCGTCAGGATTGACCGCCCCCTGAACCACTGTTTCACCCAGGCCCCAGGCTCCTGTAATGAACACCACATCGCGAAAGCCGCTTTCCGTATCGAGGGTAAAAAGCACCCCGGAACTACCGATATCACTACGGATCATGCGCTGGATACCAGCAGACAGGGCCACCGCGGCATGATCAAAGCCCTGGTGAACACGATAGGCAATCGCGCGATTATTAAATAATGATGCAAATACGTGACGCACCGCATTCAGCACATTGCCGACCCCACGAATACTCAGATAGGTTTCCTGCTGGCCGGCAAAAGAGGCTTCTGGAAGATCCTCTGCGGTTGCGGATGAACGGACGGCAACAGCAACATTACTGCCATATTTCTGCTCCATCTGGTGATAGGCTGTACTGATCTGATCTTGAAGCCGTTGCCCCAATGGCGCATCGATCAACCAGCGGCGGATTTCATTACCCGTCTCGGCCAGGGCGTTGACATCATTGACATCCAGCCCCTGCAGTCGCTGCGCTATTTTTTTATCGAGTCCACCGTCTGCGAGAAATTCGCGATAGGCCTCGGCAGTGGTGGCGAAACCACCGGGTACTTTAACTCCGGCGGCAGACAGGGCATTGATCATTTCACCAAGCGATGCATTTTTGCCACCAACGATAGCAACATCAGCATTGCCGACTTCTTCAAGACCAACGACCAGCTTTTTCATTGCCTCGTCCCTATAGATTTATAGGCGCCACTGTCCGGCGAACCCCATTCAACCAATCGCAGGAGGTCCGTCACGCCCGCGGCGAATTGTTGGAACATCCTTTGCAGACGGAGACAGCGGGGTTTCTATCTGAACGGTTTCGGCCCGCTGTTCCCGCTTGCTTTCGTCAGCATCATTTTGCTTGTCTCGAGGCCCTGTTGGTGGCGCACTCTTTTCACCTGCTTTCTCAGGACGAGGGCGACGATCTGTTTTTTCTGCCGATCGCTTAGGCGGGCGAGTATCGCGTGGTTTTCTACCCCGGTCCCGCCTGTCTGTATTCTTCGAAGACGAACCACGGGAGGGTTTTAATGTCGCCAGCATCTCTGGTTCGATCTTACCGGGCGGTATGGGTTTACCTATATATTCTTCAATATCCATCAAATAATAGGCCGTATCTTCACAGGCAAAGGATATCGCATCACCGGAGGCGCCAGCACGTGCGGTGCGCCCGATACGGTGAACATAGTCTTCCGCATCCTGTGGCAAATCGTAATTAAAGACATGGGATACGGCAGGAATATGCAAACCTCTGGCCGCCACATCAGTTGCTACCAGGATGCCAATTTTATCGTCCTTAAATTCCTGCAGTAATCGTTCGCGTTTTGGCTGAGGCACATCACCGGAGATAATCCCGCATTTAAAGCCATTCGCGCGCAGGCTGTTATAGATCTTCTCAGCCACCCACTTCATGTTGACAAAAATCAGCGTGCGCGTGGGTTCATGCCTTTTCAGCAAACCCACCAGCAAGGGCAATTTTTCCTCATTTCCAGGGTGATAGACTATTTGGGTAATCTTGTCTGCCGTTACGGTTTCACTTTCAATTTTTACTTCGATCGGGTCATTCATGTGCTCGTAGGCCAGCTCTTCGACACGGTGGCTCAGCGTTGCCGAGAAAAGCATGCTGAGGCGGTCGGCCGGGGCGGTCATTCGATGCAGCAAAAAACGTATGTCCTTGATAAAACCCATATCGAACATTCGATCGGCTTCGTCCAAAATCAGCACATCAAGCTTATCTAGCTTATACAGCCCCTGTTTAAAATAATCGATCAGGCGACCGGGAGTGCCGACAAGGATGTCCACGCCATTTTCCAGCATCTTTCGCTGGGTATCATAACCCGTGCCGCCATAGACCAGCCCTAACTTCAGGCCGGTATAACCACCGATGAGGCTGGCATCCTTTTCAATTTGAATCGCCAGTTCCCGAGTGGGTGCCAGTATCAATACCCGTGGCTGATTCTTTTTTCGCTCCTCATCCGGCTCCTGGCTTAACAGGCGCTGATAAGCAGCGAGCAGGAAGGCCATAGTTTTACCGGTGCCGGTCTGTGCCTGCCCGGCTACATCCTTCCCCGCCAGGGCATGCGGCAAGGTTTCTGCCTGTATCGGTGTACAAAATTCGAAGCCTGCTTCATTCAAGCCTTTTAATAAAGACTCATTGAGGGAGAAATCGCTGAATTTTTTATCTGTAAGATGTGTAGTAGTCATATTATTGCAATGTTATCAGGAAATAGCCTAAAGGTGGACTTGCAATGGCGCGATGTTTGGGCTGAAATAGAAATCATCCAGTCTGAAATTAAATAACACAACAATTAACTCACGAGGAAAGCAATGAGCAATTCCATTATTCAGGTAACTGATGGTGATTTCGAGGAAGTAGTCCTGCGTTCATCTGAACCCGTTCTGGTCGATTACTGGGCAGAATGGTGTGGACCCTGCAAGATGATCACCCCATTACTGGAAGAAATCTGCGTTGAATATGCTGACAAAATAAAGGTCGCCAAGCTAAATATCGACGAAAATCCAGCGACACCGCCAAAATATGGCATACGCGGAATCCCTACCTTGATGTTATTCAAGGACGGCAATGTTGAAGCGACAAAAGTAGGCGCCATGTCGAAATCGCAATTAACTGCTTTCATTGACGCTAATAGCTAAAGTGGCTTCCTGTACTGAACCGTCAGGGCGCCTTAGCCCTTTGGCGGTTCAACAGTAATCCACAAAACTATGGAACAGATTGAACATTAAATGCTTTACCTCTGGTTATCAGAGTGCTAACCTTGCGAAAACATAAGGATAATCCTTAGTATAAATACCCGCTCATCTCGAGCACCCTCAATTGCAGTAATCAGTAACAAAAGTACCAAAACAAAAACTATACCGCCGAAAGCACTCGGGTTTTCACTCAATCAATCTCTGGACACACGTCCATATCATCTTTATTCACCGTTATGAACCAACCTCAATCAAATCAATCATCTCCATCAATTCACTTATCTGAAATCAAGCGCATGACGCCAACTGACCTGGTGGCGCACGCGCATGAGCTAAAAATCAACAATATCTCCAGGATGCGTAAGCAGGATCAGATATTTGCAATTCTCAAGGCTGAAGCCAAGCGTGGCACCAAAATCGCCGGTGAAGGAGTCGTTGAAATATTGCAGGATGGCTTTGGTTTTCTGCGCTCAGCGGATAGCTCTTATCTAGCAGGTCCAGATGATATCTATGTATCTCCCAGCCAGATTCGCCGCTTCAGCCTGCGCACCGGTGATACCATTACTGGACAGATCAGGCCGCCGAAAGATTCCGAGCGCTATTTTGCCCTGCTCAAGGTCGAAACAATTAATGGCCAGCATCCAGACGAGGCCAAAAACAAAATTCTGTTTGAAAATCTGACCCCGCTGCACCCAAATCAAAGAATGCCTCTGGAACGTGAAAATGGCTCAACTGAAGGCATTACCTCCCGAATTATCGACCTCATTGCACCGATAGGCAAAGGGCAACGCGGCCTGATCGTCTCATCACCCAAAAGCGGTAAAACGGTCATGCTGCAGCAGATCGCTCACGCAATTACTGCCAACACCCCCGACGTAGAACTTATTGTTCTGCTGATTGATGAGCGGCCTGAAGAGGTCACTGAAATGCAACGCACCATACGTGGTGAAGTCATCGCCTCAACCTTTGATGAACCTGCTTCACGCCATGTGCAGGTAGCTGAAATGGTCATCGAAAAAGCCAAGCGCCTGGTTGAACATAAACGTGATGTGGTGATTCTGCTGGATTCTATTACACGCCTGGCACGTGCCTATAATACGGTAGCACCCTCATCCGGCAAAGTATTAACGGGTGGTGTCGATGCCAATGCACTACAGCGCCCAAAACGTTTCTTCGGTGCTGCGCGCAACATTGAAGAAGGCGGCAGCCTGACAATCCTTGCCACCGCCTTGATCGAGACCGGCTCAAAAATGGACGATGTCATTTATGAAGAATTCAAAGGCACCGGTAATATGGAAATCCATCTTGACCGTCGTATCGCCGAACGGCGCATCTATCCAACCATCATCATCAACAAGTCCGGTACGCGCCGTGAAGAACTGTTGACCGACCCTGAAGAACTGCAGAAAATCTGGCTTTTACGAAATCTATTACACCCTATGGACGATGTAGAGGCTGTGTTGTTTATGATTGATAAAATGAAAGCGACCAAGAATAATTCGGAGTTCTTCCAGTCGATGAAGGGCTAATCTGGAATTACGCTTTGCGGGCTTGAGTTTTTGACAGGATTTGCTATTATTCGCGCCCTTTTCCAGCAACCAGGCAAAAACACCGAATCCGGTGGAGTGACAAGACAATGAAGGCAAACACACATCCCGAATACAGCACGGTGAAAGTAACCTGCACCTGTGGCAATACTTTTGAAACCCGCTCCACGATGGGTCATGATCTCAATGTTGAAGTTTGCTCTCAGTGCCACCCATTTTATACCGGCAAACAGAAAATGCTTGATACCGCTGGCCGTGTAAGCAAATTTAAGGATAAATATAGTCGCGGTAAAAAATAATCGTGTCTTTATTTCTCGATATGAAGGGCGCCGGCAGGTGCCCTTTTTAATTCTGCAATAACAACCCGCTTCCACCATGAAGCTTTCAACCTGTATTGAAAATGCAGCCAGGCAGCTGGACGATGCCGGTGTTTTTTTCGGTCATGGAACCGATAATGCCTGGGATGAGGCGGCATGGTTGATTCTCCATTCCTTGGGTATTCCCGTTGATGAGGAAGCTAACCTGAACCTGGAAGTTAATCCATCACAGCAAACTGCCATCAACAGGCTGATAAAACATAGAATTCAATCCCGTAAACCTGCAGCCTATCTGACTGGAACTGCCTGGTTTGCTGGCCTGCCCTTTCATGCGTCTGAAGGTGTCATCGTTCCCCGTTCGCACATTGGCGGGTTTCTACTTGATAATGGCCGCCCCTGGATCAAGCCGGGTTCCGTTAAACGCATTCTTGATCTATGTACCGGCAGTGGCTGCATTGCCGTAGCGGCAGCCATGGCTTTTCCGGATGCGCGTGTTGATGCCACAGATATTGACCCTAAGGCCCTGGCTCTGGCCGAAATGAATATCAAGGAATACGAAATGGAAGACCGTATTCAGCTGATTGAATCTGATCTCTATCAGAACCTGTCAGGGGTTTACGACCTGATCCTGAGCAACCCGCCCTACGTTCCCGCTGGTGAAATCATCCACTTCCCTGCCGAATACCAGCATGAGCCCGCTGCCGCCTTTGACGGCGGGGCTGATGGTCTTGACCTGGTACACAAAATTCTTAAAGGCGCCTCCGGACTTCTGGCCCCTGAAGGCCATATTGTTGTAGAGGTTGGAGAAAGCTGGTCTACGCTGGAGCAGGCTTACCCGAAGGTAGCTTTTAACTGGCTGGAGACGGGTGTGGAAGATTCAGGACTTTTTATTTTGGATAAAGCAGAGCTAGACCAGTATTTTAGATGAAGTGCGAAAAACTTTGTAAAAACCTAATCGAAGATTAAAAAGAAAATCCGCCGTGCGCCAGCACAATCAAGAATCCTCAACAGCGGCCCGTTGTCGCCCTGACAAAATACGCCATATCCAGCCTTCCGATACCTGCTCGCCTGTTTGTACATAATGCAGGGCATTGCGGTTGTTGAGTACCCATGAAATCTCGTTTCTTTCCCCTTCACGGGCACAGAATAATATCTGATCCCCGGCCTGAAGCTGAAAGTCGTCATCGGGCAATGTTATCAACTTGAAGCCGCTCGCAGACTCCTTGTCCTGCCGTGAGATCATTAACACCGTCACATGTAATTTTTCTCCACGATCAAGATGATTTTTTATTAAATCACCAACCAAAATTCTTTGCCCTTGCGACAGCGCACTAAACACAGCAGGGGCATCCTCTTTATTGACTTCTACTCCCCAGGTATCTGGCGTTGTTTCACCAACGATGGCAATCAGCCGGCTGACCAGTTCACAGGCCCACTGGTTACCGTGTGTTTTTGCCTGTTTTAGAAAAGTTGCCAGTAATGGGGCTAGAATTACCGAAAGAATTTCGTGGGCAATAATATCACTGCGTTCCATGACTATATCCAGCGATGCATTGTGGAACAGCTTTTCATTACCGCCATGGTTTTGCCGGGCAACTGTGAACAGGTTTGCATTTTGCTCCTTGGCCGTATAGATAATTGACAAATTATTGGTGTCATTATCCGTTCCAGCAACAATTCCTACCGCATCGGCAATGCCTGCATTTCTTAGAGTAACCGCTTCTGTACCACGCCCTTTTATGCTTCCTTCTGGTGGATTGGTGAGTTCGTGGTCTGACTCTATAATTCGAGTTTTGACACCTTCATAGGTAAGAAACCGGTGAACTGCCTTACCAAAACGCCCATATCCACAGAGCAGCCACAACCCACGTGGAGGAACCACCGGTTCTAGCAAGCGCGTTCCCGGGACACCGGTTAACCACTGATTGATCAGATAACTGCTCGGTGAATGCAGCGCCATCGCAAGGCGTGAGGCAAAGCTTTCAAATGGATTAACAATATAATCGGTCCTGAAAGAACGCATGTTGGCTTCGGTATCAAGTGCTTCAGCTCGACAAATAACACTCACTGTTTTTTTCAACAGGCGGCAGGTGATCGCTATTTTCAGATTCACATGGTCTGAATCCGTCAGAGCAACAACACCCGCGCACTTATCGTGAAACAAGCCTGCTTCAATAAGTATTTTACTGTTAGACGCATCGGCTACCAGAGAAGGAACAGATTGCGGTATGTCCGACATTGACAGCTCATCAATTCTGTCACTGTCATTATCAATAACTACTGTGCGAAACCCTCTGTTATTGAGTGAATATACGAGTAAATGAGAGGTCTCTCCATAACCGCAGATGATGTAAAACTTTTCACCCAGCTTGCTGACGCTTCTAGTGAAACGCCCTTCTTCAATTGCTCGTTGTAGTAGGCTGTTCTGTACCAGTGAAAGAATTGAACCAATGGCATAGACCCAGCCAACGACAGAAAGGTAAATGGTGACGGTTGCCCACATCCGTTGGGCGACGGTGAACGGATGGGGTAATTCACCAAAACCAATAGTCGTTGCCATATAGCTGACAAAATAAACTGCATCGAAAAAGTTCATGTGCCAGCGCTGGCCACCTTCGTCGATGCCGGGGATTAATACAAAACCAAGTATGGAGATGGAGTACGTCGTTATCAGTACCAGCAAAGGCACCCGCATTCGACGCAGGACTAATGATGTAACTTTGGTCATAGAGGATTTTTCACGTCAGGCTCAGTGTGAGCTCTTACTTTCTTAAGGACATGGTTTCCACGACCAGCAGAACTACTGATGTTATGTTGGCAAGTAAGGCGCCGGCAGAAAGTGAAACAACGATCCCAAGTACATCATTTCCCATATCAAGTACGTATAAACCAATGCCCCAGGCCACCGCTGCTGCTATTAAATGCAGGTCTGCAACCAGCGATGTAGCAAGTAAAACAGCACCAATGTGTGTACGGTCACCAAATTTAAGGACAGTTGCTACCAGGTTTACTACAATTGCAACGTACAATTCATATACATTATGATGTAATGGATCATTCATATCGCCAATAAAAAATCCAAAATTCATTGTCAGGGCGAGTACAATAAAGAAAGCAAAAACGACTTTTTCCAGATTCATTTTTTATCCTGTTCTTTTTAAATTCAGGAAATATTGTGATCTCTTACAGCAAAGGGTGCAAGCCCTGAGTTTATTTAAACTGCATAAAGCCAAAATTACATGACATTGCATAACGACACACCGCCAGAAGAGGGAAATCAAAACGACACAAGCCAAATTGAACCACTGCAAATTAGCGGCTTAATTTTTCCTCTATATCAAAGCCTGTTCTGGGTTCGTCTGTTTGCTGCCTGCCTGATTTTTTACGGTGCGCTGATTACTGTTACTGGAATCGGTGTACTTGTTGCCTGGAT
>JAUVSB010000133.1 GCA_030597275.1 Gammaproteobacteria bacterium | reverse complement strand
TAAAACCTTTCATGGATTCAACAATATCCGACACTTTAAGCCCTTTCAGTTTGGGTATTTTTTTGGAACCCTTGCCATCCGGTCCATGACAGGTCACACACATGCTGGAAAGCAACTCTACACGCTCTACAGCCTGTGCAGGAATTGAAAATAACATAACAACAAGACTCATTGTTATCAGTACACGATTCATACTCTTTTTCATGATCCCTTTTCCCTGCCGAAACGCTATAAGTAGTTTAGAAAAAAAAGCCGGGTGAAACAGAAACACCCGGCTGTTAATGCCTTGCAACTTTTTCTTAAAATCCTACAGCAAGCTGCACCGTTAGCCGGTCATCATCTGCAGTACTACCCTCACCGCTACGATCCCAGTACTCAACATAAGCTTTTACGTTTTGCGTGAAATAGCGGGTCACGTTCAGTGTAATTTCATCAATAGTTTCGGCACCACCTTCCTTGTCATAACTGTCGAACCTTATCAATGGCACCCAGGTTGGTGCACCTGTATCTGACTTCATAACATAATATGCCTGCAGGCTCGCTGCATCATTATCAACCTCTATGCCGGGCGTGGCTGTATCATCCTCACCGGATACAAACGCAAGCTGCACGCGGGCGTTGCCAATATCTGCCTGCGCATCCAGTCCAAGACGTTGATACTCTGTAGGGGCAGCAGTACTGTTTACCTCACCATCGATGACAAAACCACCAACCATGATATCTTTGGTTACATCAAAAGCCAGACGAGCATGCAGCGTATTGGCTTCAACACCTTCAGCATCAGAGTCTTCACCGGAAACACCTACGCTATAAAAAAGCACACCAACCGGCCTGCCAGTCACAGCGACATTTTGCCGAGTACTGCGTATCCTGCCATCAACACCACCATATTTCTGATCAATAACACCGACATGACCACGAGTCAGCCGGAAAGAATCACCAAGGAAACCATAGGGATCAGCCCAGAGTGTGGGACCATAATTGAATTGAAGATTAACGGCTGCATTGTAACCGTATGCCAGCACTGCGTTAGCAACACCTACCTCAAGGCCTCGGGCATTGGTGTCTTCATCTTCAGCTTCCAGTTCAAAAAAACCGGACCAACCATCACCAATCTGGCCAGCAACCATAACTTCTACTTCATGCAGCGCTCTTATTTTTCGATCACCACTGTCTTTTTTATCATAAGGCCTGGCGACAAGTACCGCTGAAATAGGAAAAGCACTTTCCTCGGCGATATCCTTGAATGACATAAGGCTGCTATCTGGAAGACGGTAACCAAGCTCTTTATATGTCCGACCTTTACTGTTCAGTTGCGGCCACGCATTGTGGCAATATGAACAATTCTTCCCCTCATTTCTCGCAAATGAGGGAACCGCTTCTACTGTGAATGCTGCCAGGGTGAAACCAGTAGCAAGTAACACAGATATTATGTTTTTTATATTCATGATTATCCCTGTGGTTATTATTTATACAATACAAATATTTACTAAATAAATTTAGTCCTTTCAATAATGCACATTTTGAAACCCAATGTTTTGATTTATATCAAATAATTTTAGATAATTTGATAATTATCAATAATATTAGCCCGCGAATAAAATCTCAGAAAGTTCTATTCCCCGCAACTTACCGCGGATAAACGTTGAACAATACGAAACAGGTGAATGCCACTCAATACCTCGCCTGATTACGGCAGAATAATTTAGGTGCTGTCCTTGTTAATCAAATCAATGATTGACTTCACAAGTTGTATTCTTACCCTTGTAGATATCAATTAGCCATATCCGGCTGGTCTGAACACAGGGACGTATGCCAGGAGGGTCAGCGTCCACCTTAGGAGGTGCGTTATGAATGAGCATGAAAAATCATCCGCAATAAAGGCAGTGTCATGCGAAATATGCCTTAAAGAGATACCTAAATCTGAAGCAAAAACCGCAGAGGGAAGCGATTATGTCTTGTACTATTGTGGTTTAGACTGCTATGAGAAATGGCAGCAAGATAATGAAAAAAAGGAATAGCAGGTAAACATAGTCATCACCCATAGATTTAAAAAGCGATTTCTGTGGTGGCTGCTGAAAACAGAATGGTCGGGGTGAGAGGATTCGAACCTCCGACCTCTTCGTCCCGAACGAAGCGCGCTACCAGGCTGCGCTACACCCCGATATAAAATCCTGAAAAAAAAGGAGGATTTGCCTGAGAAAATAGGCAATTTCTTTAGTTTTGTAAAGTTTTTTCTGACGGAGAATTACTCAGCCTGGAAGAAAAGCAATTATCCACAGATGAACACAGATATTTAAATGCTTAAAAACGTTTTTTGTTAGCTTCACCGTAGGCGAAAGCTAAAAAGATATCTGTGTTCATCTGCGTTCATCTGCGGGAAAAAATTCTTTAAATGTCAGCTTCCGCCATTAATAAACTTTCGATACCAGAACACAATAATCGTGGTCTGTCCCGAATGGCACTAAGTTAAGGAAGTTTAGCATGGCATATCAACAGCTTAACCCCGTTCTAGATTAGTTCTTCCAGAGGAAGGAAACATGGTAAAAAGGGTTAACTTAGTGCCATTCTGGTCTGTCCCCGATTTTCTTCAACTGCATACGGGCAATATGAAAGAGTGCGCTATATTTTTTTGCCCAACACCAGTAGCTCCCTTGTTCATATAGAAAACCCAGGCCCAGTCCGGTTCATACATACTCGTACTGGATGACCAGTAGGTATCTTGCACATTGTCGAACAATACTGGCTTTGATAACGCCGGCCTTGCCTGTGAACAGTCAACCAGTGATTCGAGTTCATTTATATTTGGCAGCCGCCAGTGACGCGTTTTGTCCTGCCGATCCAGTTTGTCCACAGCGGTTAGTGCACCGACCCAATTGACCAGTCTGCCAGTAAGATTAGCATTACGATACCAGCACAGGCCGGTTAAACAATCTTCTATGCAGTCTCCATGAGCAACAAAACGAGGCCGTGGCCAGTCGCGACCATGCTGGTGCTCGCCATCCTGCCCTGAACCAGAACATTCAATGCACCTGCCCTCAGTGTCATAACAATTTTGTTGCCCCGTCACTGGTAGTATTCCGTTACCTTTGGCACGTACAGGCCAAACCAGAAAGGACTGGCCTTTACCGCCATAGAACATGCGCGCACCTTCCATATGGATATACCAGGCATAAGCCGGATTAATGGCCGCAGTAGTCGATGTCCAGTACCAGCTCTGGAATACCTCTTTGAATGGTTGATCTGTTGGAAGCGCAGGTTTACATGACTGATAACTCAACAGGCTGTGTAGCTCACACCGGTTAGGTAAACGCCAGTCACTAAACCCGTATTGCTGCTGAATATTCATTTGTTGAACAAAGTCCAGTGCTTCCTGCCAACTGAGTGGGAATTCTGCAAAATTGGCTATTCGTGTCCACGACAAACCCGTTAACCGATCGTCAACAAGTGCGTCTTTTATCTCAAAACGTGGGACCGGCCAGGGAATGCCATAGCTGAACTCAGCATCCTGACCTGTACCGGAGCAGTTTATTTCCTGTCCTTCCGCATTGTGGCAGGTTTGTTGTCCCGTCCAGAGATATGACACCCCATCAATGTTGCTCATAACTGTGTGGCAGTTACTACGTTACCAGGCTGGCAAGTTCCACCTCTTCGAAGTAACCGATAAAAAACAGAATCATTCATGGATCACCCTGAAACACTTAAGGCAACTCTGATTAATTATAAAGGATGGTGTTCCCGCTACCCTGACAGGACATCCGGATGAAATCCCTCACTTCTCAGTGTCTCAATGATTTTTATTGGC
>JAUVSB010000078.1 GCA_030597275.1 Gammaproteobacteria bacterium | reverse complement strand
GCCTTGATTGATTTAAGCAACTTGGCCAGGTCTTCGGCAGATGCGTAGTTAACCTCAATCAGCTCTGAAATCAGCGGCTCCAGTTCACGTGTTTTCTTTAATGCTTCCAGCTCCGCTTTTTCTCTTTTAGCGATTTCACTGGCTGGCGCGATCCATACCACGTTGCCTTTCTCGCGCTTGGCCAGGCCTTTGGTCTTTAATATAAGATCCAGCGCCTGGTCCCACGGAACATCCTGTAAACGCAGAGTCAAACTTCCTTTGACAGTGTCACTGGTGACAATGTTAAGACCGGTAAAATCTGCGATCACTTGCAAAGCGGAACGCACCTCAATTTTCTGGAAATTTAGTGAAAGACGCTCACCTGAGTAACCAAATTCATCTTCTTCTTTTTCCTCAGCTTCAGTTAAAGGTCTCACACTAACTGTGAATGTGCTTCCTGTCTGATAGGCAATCTGGTCATAATTCCCATTTACCGTTATCACCATACGTGTACCTTTACCTTCCCTGAAGGTATCGATAGTCTGAATCGGAGTGGCAAAGTCCAGCACATCAAGACGCCGCTCCAGATCTTCATGCAGTCCTGTTTTGCTGAAATCTATAATGACCTGACCTTTCTCATCATCGATATCTATGCCTACTTCCGGATCTGACAGATTGACTATGATATTACCTTCTCCCTGAGGACCCCTCCTGAAGTCGATACTTTCAATCCTGTGTGCCCTGCTACTTGCACTAGTCGAAAATTTCATCTGCTTTGCTGTGCTGGTAGAAACTCTTGATACTGCATCAGGGTCCAGAATTATTGTCAGTCCGTTATCAGTAATTTCAGTCTGATAGGCTGCATTTGCATCAAGGTTCAAAATCACACGTGTGCGATCAGCAACTTCTACAGTATTAATGCTGTGTAAAATACCCTCATTTGCTGCAACTGTATTCTTCCCCAGGCCATTTTTTGTATTAAAAAAGTCCATTGCAATCCTTGATGGGTTTTTTGTAACAAAAGTTGCCGGTTCGCCAGGACGGGAATCCATTTCAATATTAATCTGTGTTCGCCCACCACTAATTCTGCCGAAAGTAATCTGCTTGATAACGTTACCGCTCGCTGCAGTTTCGCTAGCAGGCATCATTTTGACTGGCTCTGCGGTTACCGTTTCTGCTACACCGACTGCTGTCGTCATGGCCAGAGGAATGACTGTTGGACCTGATTTTGCTATGGGTGCAGTACTGACGGCAGGCTCAGTGCTTATACGATAGCCACCGGGTATAGAAATAACACTTATATGAGCAGGAACACTGGTGACTAGATCAATATGCACTGATTTACTGTCTTTGACTGCTTCTACAGATTTAACCAGGCCTTTTCCCTGCAGAGGCTTGAGGTCTGAAACCATGACGGTAGAAGGAAAGCTAACTCGTAGGCGTTTCCCTCCATCCAGTTCAGAGGTCTTTACCTGCACCTTCTCATCGACATTGGCTATCACTGCGTCTTCACCCAGAGAAGACTTCCAGTGCAATGATGATAACTCGGCTGCTTCAGTCACAGCAGTAAATAGAAGCCCTGCAATAACAGCGGCTGTTCCGGTTTGTATTTTATGTTTCATATGCGATGTCATTTTCATTGTCATACTCTCAAAAGTATTAACTTATTGGTCTGCTTTAATACTTGCATCACGCCCAACCCATGTTCCGGCTGAATTTAATACCTGCTCTTTTACTACAATTTCATTTTCGTCAATGCTAATTATTTTTCCGTAATTCTGCCCCAGATAATTACCAACAACTGCGGTTTGTACTGCGCCTTCAGGAGTTTTTAGAATTGCACGCCTCTCATTTTCTCTAAACAATGTCCCAACCATACTCAAAGAATCAAGTGGATAATTCTCCAGCGGCTCACGGCGACGGTTTGTATCCGGACCCACTCCCGAACGAGTTGATGCTACCTGTGTGGGTTTCAGATTTTCTACATTGAATGGATCAGCAAATTCCTGCGCACTGTAAGCATAAGTTTCCACTGGCTTGATATTAGGTAATGGCTCAATTTCCGTGGCCTTCATCCTGGCGGCATCTGCTATGAATTGAGACAGGTTTTGTTTCTCTTTTTGTTGGCATGCTGATACCAGTATCGCCAACAACAACAGACTGAAGACTGTGTATTGTCTGTTCATCTGCGTGCCCTCGCTTTTTTCTTTTTCGCGCCAGGTTTTGGCTGCTTCGAAAGCTCATCATCATCAAGATAATGATAGGTATTGACAACTGCCGCCATTTTCAGCCGCCCTTTTTTACCACCAGTAATTTTTACATTACCGATCGTAACTATTCGAGACAGCGTAGCTAAATCACTAATAAATTCTCCATACTCATGATATGTGCCATTAATATTTATCTTAATTGGCAACACAGCATAAAAACCTTTCACAGACTTACTACCTGGATCAAAGAGATTAAACTTCAGGCCCTGTCCGAGCCCAGCCTGGGTGATATCAATTAACAATTCGGGCACTTCATTTTTGTCAGGTAGCTGTTGCAATAAGAGCCCAAAGCGCTGTCTGATATCCTCCATTTGCTTTTTGTAGGCAGGAAGGTTTACAGCGAGTGCTTTTTTATCAAGATACGTTTTTTTAAGTGCCTGTTCCTTACGCTCACGCGTCTCCAGCTCAATGATCTGATCTTTAACAATATACCAGTAGCCCGCAAAAAGTATGGCGCACGCACCGATAAGTATGATGAGCATTTTCAGCGACACCGGCCAGGTTGCAGGATCATTGATATCAGCATTCTTGATATCATCCATTCGGAAAACAAAGTCAGCAGCTCGCATTATCTGGTCCCTTTCTTCTTAGCTGCAGATTCACCAGATTTAGAGTCTTTTTCCATCTCTGGTTTTTTCTTAGCCTTAGTAAATTGGAATTTAAGCGTAAAGTTGCTAACCCGTAAACCTTTATCATCTTTTATATTAATTACATTCAGGTTAGGTGTAGTAAAGTATTCCGAGCCTTCAATCAAACGCATAAATTTCGAAACCGTACCATTTGAATCCGCAGAACCTTTCAAGGTTATTTTATTGCCTTTAATCTCAAACAGACTCAGGTACATACCTTTAGGAAGATTTCTTGCCAGACCATCAAACAGCTTAACCATCCGCGTCCGGTCAGATTGGAGTTTCTGTATCACCTCCATACGTGCAAGCAGCTGGGCCTTCTTTTTCTTGACTTTATTGACTTCCTTTAATTCCAGTTCGACCTTCTTGATTTGTTGCTCAAGGAAGCTATTTCTCTGATGCTGTTCTTCAATCAGACCACCCATAAAAAGGTAGGCCCAGTAAACCAGCCCGGCCATTAGTATTGCGACACCAATAGCAATATTTCTTACCTGGTGGTTTAATTCTTTTCGCCGAAGTTCTCTCCATGGAAGCAGATTAAGGTGTGCCATCTACTCACCCCCCCTCAAAGCCAGACCACAGGCTACCATCAGCGAAGGGGCATCCAGTGCCAATGTCTGTGCTTTTAGCTTGGGCGACAATGACATGCTGGAAAACGGATTCGCTATATCCACGGGTATACCAATCTTACTGGCCATTAGCTCATCAACCCCCTGGATTTGGGCACAACCCCCGGCAAGCAGAATTCCGTCTACCTTGTCATGCTGACTGGAGGAATAAAAGAACTGCAGGCCGCGCATCGCCTCCTGACACATTGCATCCATGAATGGACGTAAAATTTCAGGTTGGTAATTATCAGGTAAACCACCCACTTTTTTTGCCTGCACGGCCTCTTCAAATGAAAGGCCGTAGCGTCGTTGAATTTCTTCTGTTAGCTGGTTGCCACCAAAACTGTGATTACGAGTATAAATCGACCGGTTGTTCTGAATAACATTGACATGCAGGGTAGTCGCACCAAAGTCCATAACCGCTGTTATTTTTTCCATACCGCCACCTGGCAGGTCTTGAACAATCTGTTTGTAGGCATTTTCAACAGCGAAATATTCAACATCGAGAATTACTGGTGTCAGGCCGGCATCCTCCAGTACAACAATATAATCATCAACAATCTCTTTACGGCAGGCGACAAGTAGAATTTCATCTTCATTCGGGCTGTCAGGCGCGGGGCCCAGAACTTCAAAATCAATATTCACTTCTTCAAGTGGATAGGGGATATAATGATCCGCTTCCAGCGTGATCTGATTTTCGAGTTCATCCTCGCGCAGACCATGGGGCATAAAAATGCGCTTTGAAATGACATGTGAACCAGGAACTGCACTAGCCACGTTTCTTGAACGAGCACCCGATCGCTTGATTGCTCGCGTAATTGAACTGCTTACCTGTTCAACATCTGAGATTGAATTTTCAGAGACTGCATTTTGCGGTAACGACTCAATCGAGTAGTGAAGAAGTCGAAAATTATTACCACTTTTCTCCAGTTCAACCACTTTTATGGCCGTTGAACTGATGTCCAGCCCTAAAATTGTATTCGATTTTTTTGAGAAGATGCCCAATGTTTACCTTTACTCTCAGTTAGTTATGATATTTAAGTGTGACTTTGGATTAACATTTATATGCAACTATAGAACAATAAAGCCTTCTTTGACAAATTCTTTCGTAAATTTTTTTTCTGGTTTTGCGCCTTTGAGACCTTTAGAATTGACCGCCCGTAGAATTATCACCTTATTTCACCAACAATATCGCTTCACATTATGAGCACAAAAAAAACATTCATCCGTCTGCTGACTGCATTGTTCGCTTTCTTTCTCGCAGGCAGCCTGGCACTCACAGCACTTGTCCTTTATTTCCTTCCGCAGCTTCCGGCTACGGAAGACATAATGCAGATTCAGCTCAGTGTCCCACTACGCATCTACGCCTCAAATAACGAGCTTATTGCCGAATACGGTGAAAAGCGCCGCCTGCCAATACCTATTGAAGATACCCCGCAGGACCTGCTTAATGCCATACTCGCTTCCGAAGACGCCAACTTTTATTCCCACCGTGGTGTTGATTTCACCGGAATTCTTCGAGCCATCCTTGCAAACTTCCGTACTGGCGGTCACGGCCAGGGAGCAAGTACAGTCACCATGCAGGTGGCACGAAACTATTTCCTGACACGTGAAAAAACCTACACACGAAAATTTACGGAAGTCTTATTGGCATTTAAACTTGAAAAGCAGCTTGAAAAAAAACAAATTCTTGAATTGTATGTCAATAAAATCTTCCTTGGCCATCGATCATATGGTTTTGGTGCAGCGGCCCTGGTCTATTACGGTAAACCCGTTAATGAGCTGAGTCTTGCACAGCTTGCCATGCTGGCCGGCCTACCAAAAGCACCCTCCAGCAACAACCCAGTCAGCAACCCGGAGCGGGCACTCACACGCAGAAACTACGTTCTTGGTCGTATGTTAAAACTCGGTTATATCACCCAGCAGCAACATAATATTGCTCATTCCAGCCCTGTTACCGCTAAAAAACACACCACTAACCCTGACCTTCACGCACCCTATATCGCGGAAATGGTTCGCGACTATATGGTAGAGAACTTTGGTGAAGAGGAAACCTACACTGCCGGTTACAATGTATTTACCAGCATAAATGCCGATTTCCAGCGCGCGGCAAACGAAGCGCTTTTCAAAGGCCTGGTTACCTATGATGAAAGACACGGTTTCCGCGGTGCTATTGGCCACACCGACGTTGATATACATTCTGATGGGGACAGTCTGAATCAGCAACTATCTAAATATCATTCTGTCGGCAAACTGTTACCAGCAATTGTTCTCAGTACAAAAAATGACCTCATTGGTGCCTATACTAAAAACGAAGAAATCATTGAGATAGAAAAAAAGTACTATGCATGGGCCCGGAAGTACAAAGATGCCAATACTCTGGGCAGCACACCAAAAACTGCCTCTGATGTAGTTACCGCTGGAGATATCATTTATCTAAGAAAAAATGCCGAAGGTATCTGGCAATTATCACAGCTTCCCACCGTTGAAGGTGCCCTCGTATCGCTAAGGCCTGATGATGGCGCTGTTCTCGCTCTTTCTGGAGGGTTTAACTTCTTTGCAAGCAAGTTTAATCGTGCGACACAGGCAAGAAGACAACCCGGATCAAACATTAAACCCTTTATATATTCTGCTGCCTTAGACAATGGCTTTTCACCAGGCAGCATGATTAGCGGAGCGCCCGTAGTCGTCAAAGATAATGCCCTCGGTAGCGCATGGAGGCCGGAAAATTACAGTAAGAAATTCTTTGGTCTCACTCGAATGAGGGAGGCACTGAAACGATCATTGAATCTGGTGTCTATTCGCCTGCTTCGTTCTGTCGGAATAGACAAAACGCGCGATCATCTGCAGAAATTTGGATTTAAAGCTGAAAATCTACCTGACAACCTCTCCCTCGCTCTCGGCACTGCATCTCTTTTACCTGTTGAAGTAGCTCGAGCCTATGCAGCGCTGGCAAATGGGGGGTTCCTCATTGACCCTTATTTCGTCGAGCGAGTAGAAAACTCTGCACATGAAATTATCTTCCAGGCGCAGCCGCTGACGGCCTGTAAGCTTTGCCCTAGCCCGGTTGAACTCATTGTTAAAACCGACAGCCAGGAGCTAGCGACGGAGACGACACCGATTTCGACGGGAATAGAGATGATCCCACCCGTTGCAGCTGTAGATGAAGCACCCATGGACAATCATATCGATGAAGTAGCAGTTCCTGATCATGCCCCATGGGCGGTAAGCCGTGAAAATGCATTCCTGAT
>JAUVSB010000066.1 GCA_030597275.1 Gammaproteobacteria bacterium | reverse complement strand
TACCTTCTTTCGTGCTTTTGCCTTCACCACATGTACCTTCTTTCGTGCTTTTCTTACCGCCACATTTGCCTTCGCCACACTTGCCTTCACCCATTTTTGCTTCGGCAACCATGTATCCGCTTTCCAGAGAAGTCATAGCAAAAGGACTGTCAGCAGAAGCAGTACTGATTCCAGCTACTGAACCGATTAGTAATGAACCAACGGCTGCAGCAACGGCTTTTTGTTTGATTGGGTTATTCATGTTTTCAATTTCCTCAGTTTTTTTATTACGATTACGTGTTTAATATCAGTCATCTTCTGCGATGACGTGTTATGAAATGTTAGAAAGGAGGATGGAAATTCGATTCCATCTCTTCCTTGTAACATTTTGAGCACAGGGAGTTTGAAAAGTTCCCGATTACGAATCATTTTTATTAACATACTAATGCTCGCCCTCTACTGTCCTCATGAACACCGTCATTATCCGAATCTTTTGAAACTCTGGCTCTTCCGACTCGATTAATAATGATAGCCCTGGCGTAATGTACATTATTATCCGGTGGGCACAACTTAAATGTGCCATTATTACTATGAATGAATCCATGTGCATTGTATTGAATATAATTATCACTACGAAATGCATTCCAGCTGATGCTAAATTCTATTCCTGCGTATTTTTGCACCTGGATCAAAGTATCTCCATTCAACACATCGAGTCGTCGGTCATGATCGATATCAGAGAAAATGATCCAGCCATCAGACCAGCTGCCACTACATGTCAGGGAATCGCTGCTCTTGCAGATGGTGACATCCTGATTACGTTTGATAGCTTCCGAGCGGGCTATCTGTAGTGCAGTGATGAGGTTGTTAGTTAATGAGACAGCCCGATTGTTTAGCAGTATTCCGCTGAATGAAGGAACCGCACTGGCAATCAGAATTGAGCTGATGGAAAGTGTTATGAGTAACTCTGTGAGGGTAAAACCACTCTGTTTTGCTTGTGGGTATTCTCGTGGGTAGTCTATGTATTGCATGGCATCATCCTTGATGTGAGTAATGTGAGCTGACTTCCTGTCAGCATCGTAAAATTACAGTTTTTCGAGCCCCTTAGTCAAGCAGTTTACTGACATAGTGCAGATCACAGTGCCGGTAGATCAATTTCGTTCAGAATATTGGCGGGTTTCTCACGTTGCCCATCAGACCAGCTTAGTATTGCGTAATAGCCACGTACACGATTGACGTAGGCGACGGGTTCATAACCTCGGGCATAACCGTGACGGGTTTTTTTGTGCCATTCTGGGCTGGCTAGTAACGGTAAATGTTTCCGCACATCAATCCAGCTATCGGGATCATCTCCTGCTTTCTGGGTTAGGATGCGCGCGTCTTCCAGGTGGCCCAGGCCAACATTGTAGGCGGCGAGTGCAAACCACAATTTGTCTGGTTGCTGAATCCTTTCTGGCAGGCTATCCATCAGTATTTTAAGGTAACGTGCGCCGCCATCAATGCTTTCTCCAGGGTCACGTCGGTTGTCAATATCAAGCCTCTGCGCTGTCGCCAGGGTCAGCATCATGATTCCTCTCACTCCGGTTGGTGAAACGGCATCCGTATCCCAGTGTGATTCCTGGTAGGCCTGGGCTGCCAGCAGTCGCCAATCTATGCCTGTATTTTTTTCAGCGAGCTTGAACTGCTCCTCATAAATGGGCAGCAGGTGGTCTATACGTTCCAGAAACTTCTTGGTGTTGACATAATTAAATTTTGAACTGGGGCCATAATATCGGTCCAGAAGACGGTCGAGTTCGCCACTGGATTTCATCTCTTTGAGAAATTTATTTGCTGCTTTCAGCAGAGATTTATCATTGCTGAGGGTAAACATCCAGGCCAGTTTGTCAGCAGGTAAAAGTGAGAAGGCAATGTGTAAATCCGGGTAAAACTGTCGAACAACGGCAATAATATTTGAATCAGCAATAGTCAGGTCAAGTTTCTTTTCCCATACTCGTACAAGTAGGTTTTCCGGGGTTTCCGTTGCTGTTTCCTGCCAGCTTATTTCAGGGTATGTTTGCTTTAGCTTCTGCAGACGTTCTACGTGACTGCTTCCAGCAGTCACCATGATCTCTCTGCCAGCAAGCTTAGCGGCCTTTCGTGGTCTTTTGATTCCACCGGAGCGATAGACAACCTGCTGCTTTATGGTTTGATAAGAATTACTGAATAAAAAATTTCTCTTTCTCTCGTCGGTAATTGAAAGACCGGCTGCAGCCATGTCGAAATGTGCTGCTTTTATTTCTGTCATGATCTGGTCAAATTGATCAGCACTCTCTATCTCAAGTTTTACACCCAGTTTGTTTGCAAAGGCACTGGCTAGCTCATATTCAAAGCCACCGGGACCCTGGTTACCCTCGAAGAATGTGGTAGGGCCATTGAACGTGATGACTTTAAGTACGCCAGCTGATTGTATGCCCTCCAGGTGGTTTTTTTCCCAGGTAAACTCCAGGATAAGTACAGGTATGGATAATAAAATAGCGACAAGGATGCCGATCAGCCGGATGCGGCGTACACGTTTCTTCTGTTGACTGCTTTCGCTCACTATTATGTCAATTTGTCGTTTGTTTTTTGATCAGTATAAGGACTACAAATTCATCTCCCTGGAATAGAACTTAGCACAAGATATTGAAGACCGGGATATTATTTCAGAGCAAGAAGAAGATGAGCTGTGAACATAAAAAAGGCCATCAAGATGATGGCCTTTAATAATGATTGTGGTTGAATTGTTCTAGCTGCAGCCTTTGGGTCTTGGTAAACCGGCAATTTTATTGGCGCATTTGATCAGGCCGGTAGGGAACAGGGAGTAGATATATTTCTGGTCACTGCGATCCTTGCCGTATTTCTTTTTCATCAGCTTAGAAAATGCACGTGGTTCTGCAACTTTGCCGTTGTCAGTAAAAAATTCGCGAGCTTCATTAATAATGTCCCAGTGTTCTTCTGTGAGTTCTGGTACTTTTTCATTAATAGCAATCTGAGCAGCGAGCTCTTCACTCCATTCTTCCAGATTAAGTAACCATCCGGCTTCACTGAGTTCGATAACCTGTCCATTGACTTCTGCTTGCATTGATAAATCCTCAAAATTTCTGAATTAGAATAATAGTTGACCAATTGTATCAAGTATTATCTTTATTTGGTATAGAAGAGGGCATAATACCAGCAAGACCGCTCAAAAGATCTGGATATTTTAAGGTGATATGGAGCTCAGTTAACATCTTTCTGTTATCTATGCGGCGAGACTCCCGCAGGTAGGATAGCATTCCCTTACTTAAAGTACTTTCTGCCTCTTCCCAGTCAACCGTAGGTGGTTTTGGCAAACCCAGATGCTTGGCGATCTGGAAAAAATATTCCGTCATATTACTGTCGCAGCCATCGCTGACATTGTAAATCTCTCCATCACGGCCATATTTACCTGCCGCGACACATATTTTTGCCAGGTCATCCGCGTGAATACGGTTAGTTTTAGGTGATAATTCCTCTTTTAGTACAGGGATGGCGTTCCTGATTCGCTTTTCTGGCAGCCGTCCCGGACCATAAATGCCGCTAACACGCAGAATCACTGTTTCCACTACATGTTTGTTACGAAATCCTTGCAGTTGTTTTTCGGCATCCAGGCGGCGAAAAGAACGGTCAGCTCCGGGTTTTGGCGGTGTATTCTCGGTTACCCATTGTCCTGCCTGATCACCATATACCCCTGATGTGCTGATATAGATGATTTTCCGTGGCAGCTTTTCCATGTCCAGGCTGGCAAGGAAATTTTTCATGCGCGGGTCGGTGGTGCCAGTTGGCGGTGGGGGGGCAAAATAAAAGACCAGAGTACCAGCCAATGACAGGCCTGACAGGCTATCAATATCATCCAGATCAGCAGTAACGGCTGTGACATCATCATCTTTCATTAGCTGAAATGATGATTCAGAGCGTGCAAGACCGGTGACCGGGACTTTATTGTTCCGGTACAGGGACGCAACTCGTCTGCCAATATCACCGTATCCGACAATGAATACACTGTTTTGAACAGGGTTTGAGAGAATTTGTTTGTCTGTTTCTAACATGGTTCAGCTGTTTTGAGGTTTCAGTGCATTTTATCTTTAAACGTAAATCTTAATACGTAAAACGTAAAACTTTTTTTTAATTCACTGGTTTATATCAGAAACAATGGCTAAAATTCGTTGTGCATTTTCATCTGGATGAAGATGTTTTCAATGGCGGTGATGGTTGGCCCCTTTAACGACGATATGCTGTGAACCCGGTCAGATCTGGAAGGAAGCAGCCGCAGCAGCAGATTCGGGTGTTAAGGCAAGGCTGTCCTGATCCGCCACCAATTATTTCTTTCAGAATAAATCAGAGGTTCCTTAGGGATTTTCCGGAATACTTTATGTCATATAAAGTTCTTGCACGAAAATGGCGGCCTGGCAGTTTTAGTGAAGTTGTTGGCCAGCAACACATCCTGCAGTCATTATCTCATGCCCTGGATAGTGACCGCCTCCATCATGCCCTGTTGTTTACAGGTACCCGCGGTGTAGGCAAGACGACAATTGCAAGAATACTCGCCAAGGCGCTGAATTGTGAAAAAGGAATTAGTTCAATACCCTGTGGTCAATGTGCAAGCTGCCTGGCGGTTGATGACGGCCGCTTCATTGATCTGATTGAAGTAGATGCCGCATCAAAAACCAAGGTCGATGATACCCGGGAATTACTGGACAACGTTCAGTACCTGCCTACCAGCGGACGCTACAAGGTTTATCTGATTGATGAAGTCCATATGCTGTCGAAGAGCAGTTTCAATGCATTGCTCAAGACACTGGAAGAGCCACCGGATCATGTCAAATTTCTGCTTGCTACTACCGATCCTCAAAAACTGCCGGTTACAGTTTTATCTCGCTGTCTGCAGTTTAATCTGAAGCGTCTTGATCCCGATCAGATCAAATCGCAGCTTGCTCATATACTTGAAAAGGAAAATATCGAAAGTGATGATGAGGCGCTGGAACTACTTGCTCGCAGTGCCGATGGCAGCATGCGTGATGGGCTGAGTTTGCTCGACCAGGCTATAGCCTTCGGTGCCGGCAAGGTTATGAAAGATGACATCAGGAAAATGCTTGGCAGTATTGAGCAGCGATATATTCATGCCCTGGTTGAAAGTCTGGCAAAGGATAATACGGATGCCATGTTTAAAGCCATTGATGATGCGGCAGACCGCAGTCCGGATTTCAACATGGTACTGGATGAATTACTTGGCAGCTTTTATCAACTCTCACTGGCACAGCAGGCACCGGAAATTGTTGAACAGCGTAGCCTGGACAGGCAATGGCTGGAGCAGGTCAGCAGGGACTTCAGTGCGGAAGCTTTGCAGCTGTATTATCAGATATGTTTAACGGGTAAGCGCGATTTGCCGTTAGCGCCCGATTCCAGAACAGGATTTGAGATGCTTATGCTACGCTTACTCGCATTTCGACCGGATAAGCCCGCTCACTCTACTGAAGCCACTGTCCAATCTACAAATAAGCCATCAAGTCAGAAAGCGAGTAGTCAAAAAGAAACCGCTGATCAGGCGCTGGTTAAGAAAGCTGTCAGCAAACAATCTCCTGATAGGAATTCAGCTAAGTTGAATGTCGTTGATAATTCACAGGCTGCACATTATCCCGGTGCTTCAAATAGCGGCACCCAGTTATTAGATGAAGCTTCAGACTTGCCTGGTCAGACTATAAAAATTAGCGAGCCATCACCGTTAAAGGATGAAAAGGAAGATGGACCAGCAACTGCTTCTACAACAGATAAAAACTGGTCAGGACTGGTGGAGTCGCTGGCAGTGACGGGTATGACCAAGCAGATGGCATTACACATGTCACCTGCGGTATGGGATGAGTTCAGCCTTGAGCTTCTTATGGACGTTGAACAGGGGGCTATCTATTCAGACGCGCGAGAAAAAGAACTGATCGAGGCCTTGAAAAGTAATCTTGGTGATAATCTGAAAATCAGCATTCGTGTCGACAAACCCATAGTAGAGACTCCAGCTCAGAAAAAGCAACGTCAGCATAAAGAAAAGCAGCTGGCTGCTGAGCAATCCATTATGTCTGACAAGACAGTAAACAATGTAGTAGACGCCTTTGGTGCCAGCGTGTCACCTGGATCTATCAGGCCAGTTAATTAGAGGCAGTGACAATCAAACAGGCTGGCGAAGCCGGCATTTATCGGAAAATATATGGAGCATTATTATGAAAGGTGGTTTAGGAAATATCATGAAGCAGGCACAGGCCATGCAGGAAAAAATGCAGAAGGCACAGGAAGAACTCGCCCATATGGAGGTTGAAGGCAGTTCAGGTGGTGGACTGGTGACTATTACCATGACCTGCAGACATGATGTACGCAAGGTCACTATCGATGATGATTTATTGACTGAAGAAAAGGCTGTGATTGAAGATCTTGTTGCCGCTGCAGTCAATGATGCTGTACGCAAGGTTGAATCTACAACGCAGGAAAAGATGTCAGGTATGACAGCCGGCATGGGATTGCCAGCAGGTATGAATCTTCCTTTTTGATGGTTCTGAAATAAAAAATGTCTACAGCCCACGCCATTGAAAATCTGAGAGCAGCGTTAGCATGCTTGCCTGGTGTGGGGCCAAAGTCTGCACAACGGATGGCCTACTATCTTATTGAACGTGATCGTCAGGGGGCTCGAGCGATAGCCTCTGCGCTGAATCATGCCCTGGATTCAATCCAGCATTGCAGACGCTGCAATAATTTAAGTGAAACAGAACTTTGTACGCTTTGTTCCTCAGCTTCACGTAAACACAGCCAGCTGTGCATCGTTGAGACACCTGCAGACCTCGAAGCCATCGAACAAACGGGCAGTTACAAAGGCTGTTATTTTGTGCTGATGGGAACCATATCTCCTCTGGATGGTATTGGCCCCGATAATCTGGGTATTGATCGTCTGCTGGAAGTGCTGGATGAATTTGAGATCGAAGAAATAATACTGGCGACAAATCTCACGGTCGAAGGGGAAACTACAGCAGAATATCTAACGGACTTATTGACAGGAAAAGATACCATAAAAGATATTAAGCTGACCCGGATTGCACGGGGAGTGCCAGTTGGTGGTGAACTGGAGTATATTGACCGTAACACGGTTGCACGTGCCATTGATGAGCGCCGCAAAGTTTAATTATCTATGTGGTTGATGACACGCAAACGGGGAACGTAAATATGGCCCTGGATTTCACTGGTACCTTATCAATTGTCTATTGCTATGTTAGTTAACCCAGCTAATTTTCAGGAAACATCCTTTGGTGCCATGGTAGCTGAAAATCGTGGTGTGCATATCAAGACTTTTACCTCAGCAGAGCTTGCCAATGCATGGCTACAGAAGCAGGCATCAGAGTAGGTTCAAGAAGGGTCCTACTAATCGCTGAACTTATAGAATGATTCATTCAGGTACTTCACCACATCATTCACACCGTTTTCATCCAGCCCGACCTTCTGCATTTTGTTGCATCCGCCAACCTGTCCAATAAGCCCGCCGATATTGGTAACTCTGCGATCAGTGCGCGTATAAAGCATATCGGGTTTACCCCCTGTCATTTGTGCATGGCAGCTCAGGCAGCTATTGTCATTATGTAGTTTTTTACCTTTTTCGGCATCTCCCGGAAGCAGGGCGGCTGCCATCAGGTTTATTGGCAGTGTGAATAACAGGGCAGTTA
>JAUVSB010000032.1 GCA_030597275.1 Gammaproteobacteria bacterium | reverse complement strand
CTCCATCGTTGTCACAAACTCCATGTCACCAACCTTGTATGACAAGCCAACCCATTGTTCCGCTACAACAGCTTCCTCGGGCAGCGAGTGACCCGCTGCCAGCACGTCCTGCTCCATTTGAGAAAGTATTGCCAGGGGATGTGTTTGTTTGCGAGACATGTTTACAGGGACTCCATCACCTTTATAAGCTCTGCTTCCTGCACAGGTTTGGTCAGGTATTCGTCAGCCCCCTGTCGCTTGCCCCATACTTTATCTGTTTCCTGGTCTTTACTTGAAATTATGATGACCGGTATTCCCGCCGTCTCAGGGTTCTTTTTAATTTTTCGAGTTGCCTGAAAGCCATTCATTTCAGGCATGACCACATCCATCAGAATCAGGTCTGGCATCTCAGCTGTTGCCTTGGCCACAGCTTCAAGGCCATTCGTTACAGTAATAATTTCTGGTACCTTATGCCGCTTTAATATATCGGTTACAATATGAAGTTCTGTCGGGGAATCATCGACTACCAGTATTTTCTGAAACCTCATTAAAAACACCTCACTTTTTATTTTTTAATCATCGATCAACAGGCATCAAGCATTAGCCGCCTTGTCAGTAGCTACATACTTGTTTATAGCGCTAACAAGATTATCCTGAGTAAATGGTTTATGGATATGCTCCTCAGACCCGGCCAACTTTCCCCTGGCGCGATCAAACAGACCGTCCTTGCTCGATAACATTACAATTGGAATAGAACCAAACTGTTTGTTATTTTTTATTAATGCGCAGGTCTGATAACCATCCAGCCGCGGCATCATAATATCGATAAAGATAATATCCGGATGCTGGTCAGCGACAACAGACATAGCTTCAAAACCGTCCGCAGCAGTAATCACTTCAAAGCCCGCTCTCTTAAGGAGCGTTTCTGCCGTTTTACGGATTGTACTGCTGTCATCAATGACCATAATTTTAATAGCCATACGATGTCTCATTTTGTAATTTCAGGAGAGTATCCATCATCATCCTATCCTTAATGTATATTATTTATTCCTTTTTATAAGTTATTATTTTATATAGATAGCACAAAGACTACCCTATTACTATAGAAGACCATATTCACAGACAAAAAACCAGTAAAAACTGCAAACTATTTTCTATTTCCTGTAATTTTTATTCTAGCGATTAGAATTTACATGATGCTTTGTTATCATGCCACATGATTCTATAGTGTAGACTAGCTTTCTCAATAATAAAGGCCTCCTGAAAAGAAAATTCAGGTCAGCCTGACAGGTACAACAAACCATGACTTCCGTTCCTCATTTAACCACTGCATTAGCCGGGCCGTTACAGGACCTGGAGACACACATTCTGGCAAATCAAACCGAAATCGAACACTGGTTTCGAACACAGTGGCTTTCGTATAGAGCCCCTTTTTATAGTTCTGTTGATTTAAGAAATGCGGGATTCAAGGTAGCGCCCGTGGACACCAATCTTTTCCCTGCAGGATTCAATAATCTCAACCCCGCCTTTCTGCCTCTTTGCGTACAGGCTGTGCAGGCAGCTATTGAACACCTCTGCCCAAAGGCGAGAAGATTGATCATCGTCCCGGAGTCTCATACCCGAAATCAGTTTTACCTCGAAAGCCTCGCCACCATGCAAGGCATCATTGAAAAAGCAGGGCTGCAGGTACGTATTGGTCATATTGATGAAGATCAGCAGACTCGTGAAATCGAATTGCCATCAGGCAGAACGATGATCCAGCACCCACTGCAACGTTCCGGTGACAGATTACATATTGATGATTTCGATCCCTGCATCATTTTACTCAACAATGATTTATCTGATGGCATCCCGGCCATCCTGGAAAATATCGACCCGGATCAAACCATCACGCCGGCACCTGCTATGGGCTGGTCGAGCAGACTGAAGTCAGACCATTTCACCCATTACCAGCGTGTAGCAAAAGAATTCACCGATATTGTAGATATCGACCCATGGCTTGTTGACCCCTATTTCAGACGCTGTGGCAAGATCGACTTTCAGAAGCGAGATGGAGAAGAGTGCCTGGCTGATAATGTCGCTGATGTACTCGACACAATTAAAAAGAAATACCAGGAATACGGCATCAAAGAAGAACCTTTTATTATTGCAAAAGCTGATGCCGGCACTTATGGCATGAACATAATGACAATACGTGACCCTGCTGAAATTCAGGGCCTCAACAGAAAACAAAGAAACAAGATGGCGCGTGGGAAAGGCGGCAGTTCAGTCACTGATGTGCTAGTACAGGAAGGCGTTTATACTTTTGAAACCTGGGGCAGCGACAATGCAATTGCCGAACCGGTGGTATACATGATTGATCATTCAGTGGTTGGCGGGTTTTACCGTGTACATACCAACAGGGGCATCAATGAAAACCTTAATGCGCCCGGTATGCACTTTGAACCCCTGGCCTTTGCAGACACCTGCACACTACCGGACATGTCGGCGGCCCCAGACGCCGAACCCAACCGGTTTTATACATACGGTGTAATCAGCCGGCTGGCATTACTGGCCGCTGCACGTGAAATCAATACACTAAAGGGTGCTTCAGACAAGTCATGAACAAGACCATCGTTATCGGCATCATCATGGATCCGATTGAACAAATCAACACTATAAAAGACAGCACCTGGGCCATGATTCTGGCCGCCCAAAAACGTGGCTGGCAGGTTCGCTACATGCAGCAGGCCGACCTGTTTACCAGCAATGGCCGTGTCTATGCAGAAAGCCGTGCTGTAACACTGCTGCCAGGGCAGGATCCCTGGCTGGAGCTGTCACAGGAAACTACCCATGAATTAGCTGAATGCAATGCGGTACTGATGCGTAAAGACCCACCTTTCGATCTGGAATATATCTATACTACCTATATGCTGGAGCTCGTTGAACTACAGGGAACAGTAATAGTGAACAGGCCACAAAGCCTGCGTGATTGTAACGAAAAGTTTTTTACCACCTGGTTTCCACAATGTGCTCCACCCACCGTGGTAACTCGCTCTGCTGAGCAGCTGCGGCAGTTCATCCGTGAGCATGATGACTGTATTTTCAAACCGCTGGACGGTATGGGTGGTGCATCAATTTTTCGGGTAGGCAGTAATGACCCCAACAAAGGTGTCATCATCGAGACCCTGACGCAGAACGGCACTACATCCATCATGGCACAACGTTTTATCCCTGAAATCAGTGCCGGTGATAAACGTATATTAATGGTAGATGGTAAAGCCGTACCATATGCACTGGCACGCATCCCTAAGGCTGGAGAAACGCGTGGCAACCTTGCCGCCGGCGGTACAGGAAAAGGTGTCACGTTGAGTGAGCGCGATGTCTGGATCTCCGAACAGGTAGGCCCGGTGCTAAAAGAAAAAGGCATACTATTTGCCGGACTGGATGTCATCGGCGACTACCTGACTGAAATCAATGTCACCAGCCCCACCTGTATACGCGAACTGGATAAGCAGTTCGAACTCGACATTGCCGGTGATTTAATGAATGCTATTGAGTTGCGCCTGTCTGCATGAGATGGAAACACACTCCGCTGCTCGCCAGCATCCTGATTTTGCTGCTGGCTGCCTGTGAAAAAGCAGACCTTCATCGCTACCAGTCATTTGCCTTTGGTACATTAATAGAGATAAAAATTCGTCATAATGAGAAGTCATTGGCTGACCAGGCCAGTGCAGTCCTGATGCTTGATTTCGATAATATGCATCGTGACTGGCATGCATGGGAGCCAGGTAAACTGACTCAAACCAGCGGCATGCTGGCAAAAGCTGAATGGTTTACTGTAGACAGCCCATTACTACGTCTGATTAAACTGGCAAAACAATACTCCCTGTTGAGCAACGGTTTATTTAATCCGACGATCGGCAAACTGATCCAGGCATGGGGTTTTCAGGGCACCGAACATCCCCAGACACCGCCCAGCCAAAACGATATTGAAAAACTTCTAACCGACCTGGCAACAGTTAAAGACCTGGAAATTGATGGCAATAGAATGCGTGGCCATAACCCTCAACTACAACTGGATCTTGGTGCAATCGCAAAAGGTTATGCTGTCTCAGAGGGAATACAAAAACTTCGTGGCCTGGATATAAAGAATGCTTTAATCAATGCAGGGGGTGATCTTTGTGGTATCGGCAGCCAGGGTAAACGTCCCTGGAGAATTGGCATACGAAATCCATCCGGCGAAGGTATCCTGGCGAGTATAGAACTGAAAAATGCTGAATGTGTTTTCACCTCAGGTGATTATGAACGTTACTTTATTCATGACGGCAGACGCTACCACCACATCATTGACCCGCGCAGTGGTTACCCTGCTGACAAGGCAATATCGGTCACCGTACTCCATCAGGATGGTGCGATTGCCGATGCCGCCAGCACAGCCCTTTTTATAGCAGGACCTGAAGGCTGGCAGGAAATTGCAAAGAAGATGGGCATAAGCGATATTATGATGGTAGATAAACAGGGGCGCATTATCATGAGCCCATCAATGCAGAAAAGAATTAAACTGGAGACGGGACATGAAGACAGGGAAGTTGTTATTAGTACGCCTCTGACTGCTGACAGAAATATACAATGATTAAAACGAAAATCGGCGACTGGGTAATTTTACTTTTCAGTCTGATGCTCATCCCCCTGCCCTGGTCAATGACAAAACAGCAGCCAGGTGAAACAACTGCGATAAATATAACTGTTGCCGATGCCTCCCCTGCCACTTATTCAATAATGGAAAATCACCAGATTAAGGTAACAGGAGAACTCGGTGACAGTATTATTGAAATTCATGATGGCAAAGTACGCTTCATCCATTCGCCCTGTAGGGGAAAGATTTGTATTTTAAGTGGCTGGCATCAGCAAAGCGGCGATCATATTGCATGCCTGCCAAACAAGGTCGGTGTATCGCTACTGTCGCAAGAAGATCGTTTTGATGGGATTAATTTTTAACCAATAGCATTCGGTTTTCAGTGAAGTCAAAGACCCAATCCCGAAAACTGAAAACTGAAAAATTTTTTTGAAAAAAAATATTGAAATCACCGACGAAGATAGAAAGGTAGCCGCCTTTGCAGCACTGGCGATCGTTATCCATGTGCTGGAAAGTGGTTTTCCCAGTCCCGTTCCCGGCGTCAAACCGGGCCTGGCCAATATTATCACCCTGCTGGTGTTATTTCGCTATGGCTGGCGATTTGCTGCCTGGGTAAGCCTGTTACGTGTAACAGCCGGAAGCCTGTTGCTGGGAACATTCATGTCACCCACATTTTTGCTCAGTCTCAGCGGGGCACTGGCCAGTCTACTGACTATGTGGCTGCTCTGGACAGTAATGCGTCGCTGGGTAGGGCTGGTGGGTGTGAGTGTACTGTCCAGTATTTCCCATGTTATGGCCCAGCTTTTTGTCGCCTGGTGGCTGTTCATCCCACACCCTGGAATACTGGTATTAACGCCCATACTGATAACGGCAGGCATTCTTTTTGGCTTATTTAACGCTATAATTGCCTCATCTATAGAAAAGCGACTTACTGACCCTAAGCATAATAGTATATGAGCTACGCCGACATTTTCAGTGACCCTGACAGCAGCAGTGATCTTGGCATTACACTGCTTGGTGCGGCACTGCTGCATATCGTCCTGATACTGGGCCTGACCTTTTCTCTGCCGAAGAAGCCTGTCCATGATGATGCACCTCAACTTGAAATCACTCTGGTGCAGACACATACCGAGAAAGAACCAGACAATGCATCATTCCTGGCCAATGCCAGCCAACAGGGTGGTGGCGATACGGATAAAGACTTACGAGCGAAAACGCCCTTGCCAGGGGCTGGCATAAAAAATCAATCTCAACCTATGTTCCGCCCACAAAGTGCTGCCAGCGAGGAGCTAGTTACCGAAACGGACAAAGTACTGGTTACTAAATCAAGCAAACAAAAGCCTGTAGTACAGCCGCTTGAAAATGAGAAAAAGAAAACGCCAATACAAAAGCGATTAATTGGCCTGCCAGAACCGATGATTTTAGCGCAGGAACGTGAACGCTTACTCGCGGAATTATCTATACTGCAGGAGAACTATCAAAAAAGACCAAGAAGAAAATTTCTTACTGCAAATACGCGCGAATACAAATATGCCACCTATATGGATGCCTGGCGTGCCAAGGTCGAACGTATAGGCAACCTGAATTATCCTGAAGAAGCCAAGCGCCGTAATCTGGCCGGTAGCCTGGTACTGGACGTTGCCATCCTTCCTGACGGCAAACTCGATAATATCAATGTCCGTCGCAGCTCACATCATAAAGCACTCGATGATGCAGCCATTCGCATCGTCCGCCTGGCCGCACCCTACTCCCCTTTCCCTAAGAATTTTCGTGATGAGGTCGATATTATTCACATTACCCGAACCTGGAAATTTCAGCATGGAGACCGTCTGACCAGCCAGTGAAATCACTCACCAATCATTTTCTTATTGCCATGCCAGCACTGGATGACGAAAACTTTGGCCACAGCGTGACGCTGATTTGCCACCATGATGATGAAGGCGCAATGGGTGTTGTCATTAATCAGCCGCTGGCTTTAAGTGTGGCTGAGTTATTCAGTAATGCTGGCTTAAGAACAGATAAGTTGCTATACCCCGAACATTCTGTCTGGTATGGGGGACCAGTCAGGCAGGAAAATCTCTTTATCCTGCATGACAGTCAGCAGCAATGGCAACAGACCATCCAGGTAAGCAGGGACCTAAACCTGACGACATCCATTGATTTCCTGGAAGCCCTGGCCGATGGCATGGAAACGGAACATTATTTACTCGCTCTCGGTTGTGCCGGTTGGGCACCGGGCCAGCTGGAGTATGAAATGTCTGAGAACTCCTGGGTCTATGCTGCTGCAGAAAACAATATAATATTTAACACCTCAAGCAAACACCGCTGGCAAGCCGCGGCCAGCCTGGCCGATATAGATCTTAGCAAAATGTCTTATTATTCTGGTCAGGCATGAAGTCTGCGACATACCTGGGCTTCGACTATGGCACCAAACGGATAGGAGTAGCTGTTGGTAATACAGTTTCGGGCAGCGCAACAGCACTCGACACCATCGTGGTTAAAAACGAGCAGCCCGACTGGACGCATATTACCCGTCTGATAGAAGAATGGCAGCCTGATGCATTGGTTGTCGGCTGGCCAATCCAGATGGATGAAAGCGACAACCCGGTGACGCCAAAGGCTAAACGTTTCGGCAACCGTCTGCACGGACGCTACCAGATAACGGTACATCATGTTGATGAAAGACTGAGCTCTCACATGGCACTATCTGAAATACGCGAGGCAGGCTATAATAGCAAACGCTCGAGGGGTCTTGTCGACAGCTATGCAGCACGAGAGATCCTGCAAACCTTCTTGAATGGACTGGCCGGGAATGACAAAGAAGATTGATGTAGAAGTCCCTACTCTGCTCGACAAACTGGTCACTGATCTTACTCCCCTGCTTTCAAGCAATCCTCTCATCATTGGTATTCATACCGGCGGCTCATGGTTGGCTGAGATTCTACACCAGAGACTGGCCATTTCAGAACCTTGCGGCAGCCTTGACATCAGCTTCTATCGCGATGACTTTAGCCGCATTGGCCTGAACCCTAAGGTCAAGGCCTCACACTTGCCAGAGGACATAAGCGATCGTCATATTCTACTGGTTGACGATGTACTGCAGACAGGTCGCACAATACGCGCTGCGATGAATGAAATTTTTGATTATGGCAGGCCTGCTTCGATTCACCTTTGCGTGCTGGTGGAACGCAATGGCCGTGAACTTCCCATCCAGGCCGACTACTGTGGCATGAAGGTTAACCTGAGCCCGGATCAGCAGGTGAAGCTGAGTGGTCCAGACAACATGTCTCTATCCATTGGAGACAATAAGTCGTGAGCCGCAACCTCCAATATACTGACAGCGGCAAACTGCACCACTTCCTTTCTATCGAAGGACTGCGTAAAGAAACACTGGAACAGATTCTGATCACTGCCGATAAATTCACCCAGTTTGGCCAGCGTGATATTAAGAAGCTGCCCCTGTTACGTGGTTTTACTGTGGTGAATCTATTTTTCGAAAACAGCAGCCGTACTCGTACGACCTTCGAAATAGCCGCCAAGCGTCTGTCAGCAGATGTCATCAATCTAAATCCAACAACCTCGTCAACCAGCAAGGGTGAAACCCTGCTCGATACCGTCAACATTCTTGAGGCCATGCATACCGATTTGTTTGTCCTTCGGCATGCAAAGAGTGGCGTTGCCGAACTGATAGCCCAGCACGTTCCCGATCATGTACATATCATCAATGCCGGAGATGGTCAGCATGCACACCCGACCCAGGCAATGCTCGACATGTTCACCATCCGCCAGTACAAGGGCCCGTTCCATGAGCTGCGGGTTGCTATTGTAGGCGACATCCTGCATTCGCGTGTTGCGCGCTCACAAATTCATGCCCTAAACAGCCTCGGTGTACACGAAATTCGGGTCATCGCACCCAATAGTCTGTTGCCGGCCCAGGTTGAACGTCTGGGTGTGCATGTCTATAGCGATCTGCAACAGGGCCTTGACGGTGTTGATGTAGTGATGATGCTAAGACTGCAGAAGGAACGTATGTCCAAGGCCTATATCCCGAGCGAACAGGAGTATTTCAATCTTTACGGACTGACGAGCGAGAGCCTTGCAGCGGCAGCGGATGATGCCATCGTCATGCACCCCGGCCCGATTAATCGTGGCCTCGAAATATCCTCTGAGGTGGCAGATGGCCCGCACTCAGTGATTCTGCCACAGGTCACCAACGGCATTGCTGTGCGAATGGCAGTGATGGCGATGATCCTTGGTGGAGACAATAATGGCTGAACAAATGAACATACATATAAGGGGCGGGCGCATCATAGACCCGGCTAATCGTGTCGACAGTATTGAGGACCTGTTTGTCAGCCAGGGAAAAATTGTCGCCAGCGGCAAGGCGCCAGCTGGTTTTACAGCAGATAAGACTATCGAGGCCGAGAACCAGATTGTCTGCCCCGGGCTGGTTGATCTCAGTGTACGTATGCGTGAGCCGGGGCAGGAATACAAGGCTACACTGAAGAGCGAAAGCGCCGCAGCGGCCGCCGGTGGTATTACTACTTGCTGCTGCCCACCGGACACCTCACCCATCATCGACACACCGGCGATGGCCAGCATGCTGACGCAACGTGCTGCAGAAATTGGTTTGACTCAGTTACTGCCCATCGGTGCGTTGACCACGGGTCTGGAAGGAGAGACGCTGTCCGATATGTTTGCCTTGCATCAGGCAGGCTGTGTCGCATTCTGTAATGCAGAGCGCCCCATCACCAATACCATTATCATGCGACGCGCAATGGAATATGCCGCCAGCTTTGACCTGCTGGTCATGCTGCGAGCAAATGACCCCTGGCTAAGTGATGAGGGCTGCATGCATGAAGGCGAGATCAGCACAAGACTGGGATTGGCAGGTATTCCTGAAGCAGCAGAAACCATCATTATCGCACGCGATCTGGCACTCATTGAACAAACAGGGGTAAGGGCACATTTTGCCCGTATATCATCTGCCCGATCTGTGGATCTGATTGTTCAGGCCCGCGAGCGGGGTCTCAATGTTAGCGCTGATGTAGCCATTCATCATCTCCATCTTACCGATTATGATATTGGTAAATTCAATACCTTTTGCCGTGTCACACCTCCGCTAAGAACTGAAAGAGATAAAGACCGCTTGCGTGAAGCCGTTGCATCAGGGCAGATCCAGGCTATATGCTCAGATCATCAACCGCATGAGAAAGATGCCAAACTTGCTGCCTTCAGCGATGCAGAACCCGGCATCTCAGGGCTTGAAACCCTGTTGCCTCTGGGCTTGAAACTGGTTGATGAAGGGGTTCTGGATATCAACACACTCATCGCCAGCTTAAGCTCTAGTCCCGCCCGCCTGCTCGGCATTGAGGCGGGCTCTTTAGGTACTGGTAATCGAGCTGATATTTGTATCTTTGATCCTGATGTTGAATGGCTGTTAGACAATACGAAACTCCTCAGCAAGGGCCATAACACTCCGTTCAAACACTGGCCACTAAAAGGCCGGGTCACCAGCACATTACACGCCGGTAAGATTGTATATTCAGATAGCTGAGTTGTAGTTAGCCCCCCCCGTAATAACTCTGCAAGACAACATTTGAAAGATCACAAGGAATAGCTAGCAACATGTATAAGCGCAAACCAGGTCACCCGCATGTCATTGATGGCAATCTGGCAGATTTTGAAGAGAAGGTAATAAAGTTTTCACATACTACGCCTGTACTGGTAGATTTCTGGGCAGACTGGTGCGGTCCATGTCATGTGCTGGCACCTAATCTTATAAAAGCAGTAGAAGAGGAACAGGGACTGGTACAACTGGTAAAAGTTGAAGTGGATGAAGGTGAAAACATGAAACTTGCCGGACGCTACAATGTACGCGGCTTCCCTACCGTTATACTATTTATCGATG
>JAUVSB010000108.1 GCA_030597275.1 Gammaproteobacteria bacterium | reverse complement strand
CAATATTATTCTCGTCATACCATTCACGACTATTCAGAATGATGTCATCAATGGTCTTCTCACCGGCCAGCACCGGTGACAACAAGATACGGTTATAGTTAGGGTATGGCTCTGCACCGAACACGGTAATATCGTACATCTCAGGTTCCAGCTTGAGCAGTTCTTCCAGTGTACGCATACCGGCCATGCCGTTGCCGATCAATATGAGCTTTTCTTTCATTATCCTATCCTGTCTTTCGTTCATTTAGAGGATTCATTAATCAGCATATAAGCAAATACCGTACCAACAATAATTACATGTGTTATTTCAATTACTTGTAAACGCATACATAACTACTTATGCACTAGGCTAAGGCACAGGAAACAGACATGCACTGAAACAAGGCGAAATGCTGGAAGTTCTGGAACCCACCTGAATTGATCTGAATCATTGCACTGCACCGGCATGCACAATAAAGTATGCTTGGGCGCCTCTATTAATAGAGACACCCAGAAAAACAAGCCCACGCAAATAAAAAGAGCACAATAAGATGACCAAACATATAGGAATCCTCACAGCTGGTGGTGACAGTCCCGGCCTGAACGCTGCAATACGTGGCGTCGGCAAGGCTGCACAAAATAACTATGACATGCGCATCATTGGATTCCGTGATGGCTTTCGTGGACTGATGGAAAACAGAACGATTAGCCTTGAAGGTGGGGTATTGTCCGGGATATTGACGGTGGGTGGCACCATCCTGGGTACCAGTCGTGACAAGCCAAACAAGATGAAAGTTGGTGGTAAAACGATGGATATGACTGATTCCATCGTTGAAAACTATGAAGCCAACCATCTCGATGCGCTAGTCTGCCTGGGTGGGGGTGGTACGCAAAAGAATGCCTTACTGCTGAAGCAGAAGGGCCTGAATATTATTACCATGCCCAAGACCATTGATAATGACGTGGCAATGACGGATACCACCTTCGGTTTCGATACTGCGCTGGGCATTGCCACCGAAGCGATCGACCGCCTGCACAGCACGGCGCACAGTCACCATCGAATTATTGTGGTGGAAATAATGGGACACCGGGCAGGCTGGCTGGCACTGGGTTCAGGCATTGCCGGGGGTGCGGATGTCATCTTGCTGCCAGAAATCCCCTACCAGTTGGAAACCGTTGCCGAGGCGATCACATACCGTGTGAAAAATGGCAAAAAATTCAGCATTGTGGCTGTAGCAGAAGGCGCCATGTCTACCGATGAGGCTCACATCGTAAGAGGCCTGGAAAAACGGATTGCCAATGCAGAAGCAGCTGAAGACAAAAAGGCCCGTAAGCTGGCTAAACAGGAGCTTCGTGAACTCGAAGCAAACCGCAGTGATCACACACTGAAACTAGCACACCAGTTGGAACAGCTGACCGGCCTCGAATCCCGCCCCAGCATTCTTGGCCACCTGCAGCGCGGCGGCACGCCTTCCGCAGCAGACCGACTGCTGGCCACACGCCTGGGTACCGCCTGCGCAAGCCTGATCAATGAAGGCGTCAGTGGCGTCATGGTCGCCGCTCGTGGCGAAAACGCAGTTCCCGTACCTCTGGAAGATGTTGCCGGAAAGAAGAAACTTGTGCCCGCGGATCACCCGTGGATAGAAAGCGCCCGCCTTGTTGGGGTGTCTTTCGGGGACTAGACATATCGCACTATTAACGTGCATAGCCTGATCCCCTGCACATGGAAAGTGCATAGCGTACGACTTCCAATATAATTTTCTACTAATATATAGCCATATGCCCTAATTGGCACATGTGGCACATGTCTTGCATTGGCCTTACTAACACTATTTATTAGGCCCATGTAATGTCAGAGTCAAAAATCAATCTATTATCATTTAGCGGTAAAACTCGAACCCTGCACCTGACCTGGTTCGCCTTCTTTCTAAGCTTCATGGTCTGGTTCAATCATGCACCTTTAATGGCATCCATCAAGGAAGCCTTTGGCCTGTCTGCACAGGAAGTAAAAGCATTACTCATCATCAATGTTGCATTGACTATCCCGGCACGCATCATTGTCGGCGCACTGGTCGATAAAGTTGGACCACGCATAATGTTTTCCAGCTTATTGTTTATCTCCAGTTTTCTGTGTTTCTTCTTTGCCCTGGCAGATTCCTACCAGATGCTGCTGGCTACCCGCTTTATGCTCGGTTTTGTCGGTGCAGGTTTTGTTATCGGCATACGCATGATCGGTGAATGGTTCCCGGCCCGCCAGGTTGGTCTTGCAGAAGGCATCTATGGCGGCTGGGGTAACTTTGGTTCTGCAGCTGCTGCCATGATATTACCTACGATTGCACTTTTGTATGGCGGTGAAAATGGCTGGCGTTATGCCATTGCAACAACAGGCCTCATTACACTTATCTACTCTTTTATCTATTACAAACTGGCACGCAATACACCGAAAGGTTCGACCTATTTCAAACCGAAAAAGAGTGCTGCCATGGAAGTCACCAGTAAAGGAGATTTCTTCCTTTACCTGCTGATGAATATCCCGATGTTTGCGGCTCTGTCAGTGCTGACCTGGAAACTGGGCCCAAATAATCTGAGCATCCTGCCAGGTACTTTAACAATGGCTATCTACTTTGGACTGTTTACACTGTATCTCTACCAGGCCTGGCATATCTGGCAGGTCAATGGCCATGTTTTCAAAGAAGACGTGCCTGAGATTCACCGCTATAAGTTCAGACAGGTCGCCATTCTGGACCTGGCCTACATGGTGACCTTCGGCTCGGAACTGGCTGTTGTTTCTATGCTGCCGCTGTTCTTCATGGAGACCTTTGAGATATCAATGGTAACAGCTGGTCTGCTGGCATCAGGTTTTGCCTTTATGAACCTCGTTGCCCGTCCAAGTGGGGGGTTTTTTAGTGATAAATTTGGTCGTAGAAAAAGTCTTACTATTCTTATTTCCGGACTTGCAGTTGGTTATTTTGTACTCGGCAATATTGACTCAAGCTGGCCGCTGGCACTGGCTGTTGCCGCTACCATGGCCTGCTCCTTTTTCGTACAGGCAGGCGAAGGGGCTGTATTCGCTATCGTGCCACTAGTCAAACGTCGTATGACCGGTCAGATTGCCGGTATGGCAGGCGCCTATGGCAATGTTGGTGCTGTTATTTTTCTCACCGTCTTTTCATTCGTCTCGCCACAGCTATTTTTTATGGTCATAGCCGCCTCTGCACTGGTAGTACTGGTTGCTGTTCAGTTTCTTGATGAACCAAAAGGGCATACGGCTGAGGTTCTGGAAGACGGTACGGTACAGATGATTGATGTGGGGTAGAATCGTGGTTTGTAGGAGATGACAGGAATCAAAGAGTAAATTTATTGTGGTAAATCTTTAAAATAATATGGCCGGAAAGCTCGATATAGACTATGCCATTGTCACTGAAAAAGGTGACAAAGATGAGAATGCAGATGCCGCTGATGCCTGCATACCCGAAGGTGGGCTGATCCATAGCAAAGGCATTGCTGCCGCTATTGCGGACGGCATGAGCAGTTCTGAAGGTGGTAAGGAAGCTAGCCAGGTCAGTGTGACTGGATTCCTCACCGACTATTTCAGTACACCAGAATCCTGGACGGTAAAAACCTCAGCACAGCGAGTCCTCGGTGCATTAAACCGCTGGCTCTATTCACAGGGCCAGGTGCGGCATGACTCTGCCCGCGGCATGGTCACAACATTCAGCGGCTTGGTACTTAAGTCTTCTACCGCACATCTTTTCCATGTGGGTGATTCTCGTATCTACCGATTTAGACGAGGAGAGCTTGAACTGCTAACGCGTGATCATCGTGTATGGGTATCAAAGGAACGGGAATTCCTGTCTCGCGCCATGGGCATTGACGCCAGTATTGATATTGATTATCGCTCTGTAGGTGTTGATGAAGATGATATTTTCCTCTTCACTACCGATGGCATCACTGGACATCTTACTGACCACCGCATCACCGAACTACTCAATGAGCATGGCAGCAATCTTCAGGCCTGCTCTTCCGCGCTACTGGCTGAGTCACTGCATAATGGCAGTACAGATAATGTTACCTGCCAGTTATTACGTGTGCTGTCGCTGCCAATGGAAACCGAAGACGACATATACCAGAAGATCAACGAACTACCTTTCCCGCCTGATCTTAGTCCGGGTATGAAAATCGACGGTTACGAAATTCTGCGTGAATTACATGCTTCACGTCGCAGTGAAGTCTTCCTTGCCGTTGACCAGGAATCGGGTGACAAGCTTATCCTCAAAACACCCTCTGTCAATTACCGTGATAACGCTGAATATCTTGAAGGCTTCCTGCATGAGGAATGGGTAGGACGACGCATCAACAATATTCATGTACTTAAAATTCTGGAACCCAAACAACGCCGTTTCCTTTATAACATTTCTGAATATGTTGAAGGCCAGTCGCTACGACAGTGGATAGATGATCATCCGCAGACACATATCAATACCGCCAGGGAATATCTAAAACAGATTGCGGATGGCCTGCGCGCCTTTCATCGTCTGGAGATGATTCATCAGGATCTGAAACCAGACAATATCCTGATCGACACAAATGGAACATTGAAGATTATTGATTTCGGCTCAACCCGTGTTGCCGGTGCATCCGAAATTTGTAGTAATCTGGATAAAAATATTCCGCAGGGAACAATAAACTACACTGCGCCGGAATGCATAGAAGGCTTTGGCTGCAGTAACCGTTCGGATATGTTTTCTTTTGGTGTCATCGCTTACGAGTTGTTAACCGGTCATTTGCCTTATGGTGACAGCGATAAACCCCGGCCAGCAAATAAATTGAAGTATATCTCCTGCCGTGAACACAATGATCAGCTTGCTTCCTGGGTAGATGGCACATTACGCAAAGCGGTACATCCTGATCCTAAAAAACGCTATGAAGCGATGACAGAAT
>JAUVSB010000139.1 GCA_030597275.1 Gammaproteobacteria bacterium | reverse complement strand
GGTTCTCGCAAATGCCATCGGTCTGCACTTGCCGAAAAAGGTCAATAGCGGGGCGGCCGGCGTACTCATGCTGCCGGTTGAAGAAGCAGGAGTCCTGCGCAGGGTAGAGGGAGTAATAAAGGCTGAAAAGGTGTCCTATATAGATAATATAGAGATTAGTTTACGAGAAGGGTACCGGGTTTTCCCGTTGCCTGAAGGGGCGAGTTACCTCGGCTTTATTTTTTCTTCTGGCCCTGATTCAGACACTGTAGAGCAGGCATTGCGTAAGGCAAATAGTCTATTGAAGCCGGTGATTGCACCTTTCTGGCCGGTTTCTGAGGGCAATAAAAAGGCCAGTGCCTAAACAGCTACTGGCCGAATTAAATCTATTAAAATTGACAGTTAAGGCAGTTTTACAATCGCATTAATACCGAAATTGTAGAGTTGTGACTTGCCCTGGTTACCTTCATATTCAAGTTCGAGGTCAAAATGCTTACCGATATGAACACCGAGTCCAAGGCCATACCCTACCTGGGTTTTGTTTTCCTGTATAATCCTTTCTGAGCCAGGTGCTGGGCCTACCAGTTCTGTTACTGTTTCTCCTGTCGGTTCCCCAGTTCCGGGATCTAATACAGGTACTTCTACTTCCTGTTGTGGCCCATGAACCGTTTCGATCTTGAAGCGGGAAGCAACAATGCCGACTTTAGCCTTGGCATATAATTTACCCGGGGTGCGATAGGCGACATATCCGCTGTAAAGTGGGTTTTCCCATCGACCACCGTAAGGATAGATGCTCGGATTGCTGGAGTCTGCACCATTTACATCACCCCATTCAATACTGGGCAGGTACTGAAATTCGAAAGCAGCTTTGCCTTTCCAGACAGGCCGTGCGAATTCATAGCCGAGAATGATGCCTGCATTTCGAGCTTCTTCCTCGCCAATTCCGTCATCACTGTTGTTCATGTCAACATATTTGACGCCAACCAGCCATTGGCCGTTAGCCTCCTCACCAAAAAATGGCCCGTCACCTGGTTGATCAAACTGGGTAGCTATTGCTGAAAATGAAACCAGCATAGCAGGGAATACGAGTAATTGAGCAAAGGTTTTTTTAGTTGTCATGGTAGACCTCTTGCATGGCATATTGTTAACGTAAATTGCGTATTTGTGACAAATCTAGCAGGAAAATCTATATATCTCAACACCCTGCGTCTTATTTCAAGAAAAATAATTCAAAATAGTTCTTAAGTAATTGTTATTAAATGAATAATAAGTTTGTTTTTTTCAGTTAAATCTTCTTGCTTAGTTCCAAAGCCGGTTCCACCAGCGTTTTCTATTTCCCGGCAGGAGCACGCTGGCATCCAGGATTTCGGGTTTGTTTTGACTCAATACCCAGCCTGGTAGCGGCGGCGTCTTGCTAGAACCACACGATGTCCCAAGATTGTTTGGGTCAAAAATTTTTACTAAAGTTGGATGAGAAAAATCATCGGTATAAACGATACCGCAATAATCTTGATCATGTTCCTCACGTAATAATTTATCCATTCGTTCAATGAAATGTTCTACTTCGTCGCTGTTAGCAATTTTCTCAGGTATTTCATGGCCCAGTGCGTAGATATACCAACCATCGGTGTTTTGCTTGCGGACCGCTGACCAGAGAGTATCAAGCTTGTCCCATTGCATAACACCTCGCAGGAGACCATTATACTTTTCCAGAAATTCTTCCGACATGTCTATCTTCCCTACGTATTCTGTATGTGTATCGTTTAAGTTTACAGTATGATTTGCTCAAACGTCATGTTTTTCCCGATGAACTACGAAACTGAGGCAGAAATCACCTGATGCTGACGCGAATCACGTTGCTTATTCTTCTGCTGACCATAATAAGCGGTAGTGGTTCACTTATACTGGAGAGGATAGATGATTCGATAGTACTGTCTGAGAACCCGTTGCAGGTGGCTAGAGAATTAATCTATGAGGGTAGAATGGAGGAAGTGGTGTATCTGGTTAGTTTTAGCCAGCACTATCTTTCTGCAGGTCCTGAGTATTCAGACATCGAACTGGAAAATGAGGCCACCCAGGCCCTGGATTCGCCGATGTTCCTGATTGAACGCTTTGCAACAGGGGCTGTGACTGGTGAGGCCAGCGATACAGCCGGTCTTCTGGGTTCGCTGACTCTGGATATGCTGGTAATTGGCGATATTCGAGATTTGCTGGTTCAGGGTTATAAAGAGTTTGATAGCGGACAGGGTGATGAAGTTATTATGGGCTTATCGACAGCAGGCCTGCTGCTGACACTGGCGCCTGAGGTGTCGTGGGCGCCGTCCCTGTTCAAAACCTTCTGGCGCGGCAACAGGATATCTGGCCCATTTCAAAGGCAGATCACAAACGCACTATCAAAAGCCCGCCAGACAGGTGATTACAGTGCCCTGAAACGCATGATGTCTCAATTCACTGAAGTCGTTGATGGTCTCGGCACGGGTCCGGCAATGTCTGTTTTCAAACGGGTGAAATCTTCCGAAGATCTGGCGCTATTGGCAAAAAAGTCAAAGATTGCACCGATGGAAACCTACACACTGACCAGTCTTAATGGGGTTAAGGCACTGGAGGATATTTCCACTACCAGTGCAAAACAGGGGAAACTGATCAAGCGGGTGAAGCTTGCTACACGCCAGCAGAAAATTTTCACCAAGGCACTAGGTTTGATTCCTTTGTATGCGTTACTCGGCATTTTTGTGTTTTGCATGGCTTTATTTGTATATGTTCTATTTGCAGGCAGGAAGAAGCCAGTGCGTGAGAAAATGGTAAAGTTATGAGCAATAAAAAAGGGCTTACATCTGTGTGATGTAAGCCCTTGTTTTATATGGCTCCCCGAGACGGGCTCGAACCGCCGACCCAGTGATTAACAGTCACTTGCTCTACCAACTGAGCTATCGGGGAATTGTGGAGCGC
>JAUVSB010000084.1 GCA_030597275.1 Gammaproteobacteria bacterium | reverse complement strand
GTAAATGCCTGAGATACAGTATCATAGAGATCATGATTATATAGTTCTTCAATGAATATATGATCGGCCCTGCGCAGCAGATCAGCAAATTCTTTTTTGACTTCACCCAATATACGCACGCCAAGTCCAGGACCTGGGAACGGGTGACGATGGACCATCTCTGGTGGCAAACCCAGTGTGATTCCCAGTTTGCGAACTTCGTCTTTGAATAACTCACGTAAAGGTTCTAGCAAATCCAGTTTCATGTCATCGGGTAAACCGCCAACATTATGATGCGACTTAATCAGTTTTGCTTTGCCGGTTTTTGAACCGGCTGACTCTATAACATCGGGATAGATGGTTCCCTGGGCCAGCCATTTTACATTTGAAAGTTTACCAGCCTCTTCATCAAACACCTCAATAAAGATATGCCCAATAATTTTACGCTTTTTCTCAGGATCATCTACTCCAGACAGACCTGACAAAAACCGGTCTTCCGCATTCACACGCATGACCCGCACACCCATGTGCTCAGCAAAGGTAGCCATCACCTGGTCACCTTCATGCAGTCGCAGCAGGCCATTATCGACAAAGACACAGGTTAATTGATCACCAATAGCCTTGTGCAGTAATGCAGCAACCACCGATGAATCGACGCCCCCAGACAGACCGAGTAAGACTTCATCATCACCAACTTGCTGGCGAATGCTTTCAATGCTGTCCTTAACGATATTTTCAGGATTCCACAGTGCTTCACAGCCACAAATATCATGCACAAAGCGAGAAATTATACGTTCGCCCTGACTGGTGTGAGTAACTTCCGGATGAAACTGTAAGGCATAGTAGTGGCGTGATTCATCTGCCATACCTGCAATTGGCGCGCTATCAGTACTGGCAATGACGGAGAACCCGTCGGGTAAACTCACAACCCGGTCTCCATGGCTCATCCAGACATCTAACAATCCAAAGCCTTCAGCTGTGGTGTGATCTTCAATATCACGCAATAACTCTGAATGACCACGCGCTCTTACCTGTGCGAAACCGTATTCGTGATGGTCTGAAGTCTCTACTTCACCCCCCAGTTGTGCGGCCATGGTTTGCATACCGTAGCAAATACCGAGCACGGGTTTACCGGAATCAAATATCAGCTGGCTGGCTTTTGGCGTACCCGCATCACCCTCGGTAACACTTTCAGGACCACCAGACAGAATATAACCTTTTGCTGCAAATTCACTGATATGCTGATCATCGACATCATAAGGGTAGATTTCACAATAGACGCCAGCTTCACGCACACGCCTGGCAATTAATTGTGTGTATTGAGAGCCAAAATCGAGGATAAGAATCCTGTCAGAATGAATATTGTTACTCATATCGAAGGAGTACTCACTACTGGGTTTGGGATGAGACCTTAGGAACGGTAATTAGGCGCTTCTTTAGTAATGGTGACATCGTGGACATGACTTTCTACCATACCCGCGCCTGTCACCTGGACAAACTCTGGCTTTTCGCGCATATCTTCAATTGTTTTGCAGCCTGTATAACCCATGCTGGAACGAAGACCACCCAACATCTGATGAACGATGTTTGTCATGGGCCCTTTAAATGGAACACGCCCTTCTATTCCTTCAGGAACAAATTTATCTACATTCGCAGTATTTTCCTGAAAATATCTATCGCTAGAGCCTTGTTTCATTGCACCCAGTGAACCCATTCCGCGATATGACTTATATGAACGACCCTGAAACAATTCTATTTCGCCAGGTGCTTCTTCTGTTCCTGCAAACATACTGCCGACCATAATACTATGCGCACCTGCGGCAATTGCCTTGGCCATATCACCAGAGTAACGAATTCCACCATCAGCTATCAGAGGGACGCCTGAATCTTTCAAGGCTTCAGCAATATTGCTAACTGCAGTTATCTGTGGCACTCCGACGCCAGCAACTATGCGAGTTGTACAGATAGAACCTGGACCAATGCCAACCTTTACACAATCGGCGCCTGCTTTGACCAGGTCCAGCGCAGCAGCAGCCGTAGCTATATTGCCGCCGATGACATCAATATGTGGATAATTAGCTTTTACCCAGGCAACTTTTTCCAGTACGCCTCTCGAATGGCCATGCGCTGTATCAACAACGAGCACATCTACACCCGCATCCACCAGTGCTGCAACGCGTTCTTCGGTATCCGCACCTGTGCCAACTGCAGCCCCGACACGCAGGCGACCTTGATCGTCCTTGCATGCAAGAGGTTTATCCGTTGCTTTCTGGATGTCTTTAACTGTTACCATACCGCGTAACTGGAATTCATCGTTAACTACAAGAATCTTTTCAATACGATGTTTGTGCAGCAAGGATACTATTTTGTCCTTACTTGCTCCCTCTTTTACAGTGATCAGTTTGTCTCTCGGTGTCATCATGCTGGACACAGGGTCATCAAGATGTGTCTCGAATCTCAGATCCCTCGCTGTAACGATACCGACAAGATCAGATCCATCAACCACGGGCACGCCGGAAATTCCGATTTCCCTGGTTAATTCCATCACGTCACGAATGCTGGTACCTGGACTGACGGTATAGGGATCAGTAATGACTCCACTTTCGTATTTTTTGACCTTGAACACCTCTTTTGCCTGTAATTCTGCATTCATATTCTTATGAATAATACCGATGCCACCCTCCTGAGCGATGGCTATCGCAAGGCGAGACTCGGTGACCGTATCCATGGCAGCAGATACCAGAGGTATATTGAGTTCAATGTTACGTGTAAGCCGCGTTTTTAAATCGGCATCATGAGGAAGGATCTCACTGCGTGCAGGTAGCAGCAGGACATCGTCAAAAGTAAGAGCTTGTTCTATTATTCGCATCGCGAAATTATACAGATTGATAGTTTGCTGGTAAACCTGCCTTTTGTCGAAATATCAAACTATTCTTAATATTTTTATCAATTCAGTAAAATATTCTCTGCTTTCCTCTTGACGCACACAGCATTATTGTTGATGATTAAGGGACATAAATATAAATTCTGAACCAATTGAGAGGATACCGAACTATGAAGAGACTATTACTTGTCGCCTTTGCCACATCTATATTTACTGTTGGTGCATGTGCATCATCCGGCGGCAGCACTAAAGCTGCTGATGATGGCTGGGCCAAGCAGGTTGCTGATGCCGAAGCTGGCATAAAAGCACTTAAGAAAAAAGATGCTGTATGGCGTGATACCGGCAACTGGAAGAAAGGTTATTTAAAAGCAGCTATAGACGCCCACAAAGCTGGTGACAAGGAAAAAGCAGATAAATTGATGAAAAAAGTAATGGGACAGATCCAGCTGGCGGAAATACAGTTTGAAGCTGAGAAAAATGCAGGTCCACATTACTGAGTTTTTCAGTAACTAAAATAGAGCCGGGCAATGCCCGGCTTTTTTATTGACTAAAGAAAGCTGCTGCTGTCATGCACATTAGTATATACACTGTCTCCCTTCTGACCAGAGAAGTAAAACGACTGCTGGAAACCAGTTACGCCAGCATAAAGGTTGAAGGTGAAATTACTGGCCTGACTCGCCCTGCATCCGGGCACCAGTACTTCAGCATCAAAGACGAAAACTCCCAGCTACGTTGCGTATTTTTTAAGAATAGTGCCCGCCTCTCCCCGGTAAAACTTGCTGATGGCATGCAAGTCATCCTCTCAGCAAGAGTAAGCCTTTATGAACAACGTGGAGACTTCCAGCTCATTGTGCAATCTGTTGTCGAGTCTGGAGAAGGCCTGCTTAGAAAAAAGTTCGAACAATTAAAATCTCGCCTGAGCAGCGAGGGTTTATTTGATTCAGATAAGAAGATTTCATTGCCAGAGATGCCTGCTCGAGTTGGGATCATTACATCAACGACTGGTGCTGCAGTGCACGATATCATTTCCACTTTCAAACGCCGCTATCCTGCGATAGATTTGCTTATTTATCCTGCTCTTGTTCAGGGTGAACAGGCTTCCAGGTCTCTCGTTACAGCAATTAATCTTGCCGCTCTGCGCAAGGAAGTCGATGTGCTTATCCTCGGGCGTGGCGGCGGATCACTGGAGGACTTGTGGCCCTTCAATGAGGAAAGTGTAGCGCGGGCAATCTATCACTGCACAATACCCCTGGTTTCTGCAGTTGGACATGAATCTGACATAAGTATCAGTGATTTGGTTGCCGATGTTCGCGCAGCCACACCAACAGCGGCAGCCGAACTGCTGTCACCTGATAAAAAGGAGCTAATCAGGGCCAACGCCAGCCTGAAAAATAGACTGCAAAACGCTATATCAAGGACATACGAAAACGCCAGTCAGCAGCTTGACCATGTACAGACAAGGCTCACTATTTTCAAAAGAAGAATTGAGCAAAGCAGCTATCTTTATAACAATACTGTAGAAAGATTTTTTCGTCTCTCAAAAACTATAATTAAAGAAAGACAATATCAACTTTCTAACCTCGCATCTCGAATCCATCGACCCGACAGAACTCTGGGCCAGCATTCACTACATTGTTACAATCTACAGAAGCGGCTATTAATCAGCGCCAGGAACAATGTAGCAACTACCCGTAACTCATATGCAATTCAGCATCAGGCCCTATCGCATCTTCAACCCACGAACCAGATAAAGACAAATGCTATCTACTTTTTCGGATTTAAGAAGCGATTATGGAATAAAATACCAGAACTGCTATATAACAAGCGTGCTCAGCTGGAAAGTCAGGTTTTTGCGCTACAGGCACTGAGTCCATTGCAAACACTCTCGCGCGGTTTTGCCACCCTGCAAACAGCAGATGAGCAAGTGATTGTAACTTCTGTTCACCAGGTCCAGGTTGATGATGTAATACAGGCGAACCTGAAGGATGGCCACTTGCTTTGTAAAATTAAACAAATTCAAAGAGATAAAAATGAATAAAACAATGTTTACCCGGCTCTTTTACTACTCGATCACAGCGCTGGCATGCTTCACAGTCTCTCCAGCCGCTGTCGCAGAAACTTCTTTTACAGGGGAAGCTGTGCCTGGTGGTGTTGCCGTGGTTGATCTGGGGCCAACTGATGAACCAAAGCCCCTAACTCGCTATGGTGCAAAAAGGGTGCTAGTCATAAAACAGGATGGTCACTGGAAAGGCCTGGTAGGGTTATCTTTAAAGACCCTGCCTGGAAATTATATCGTTAGCTATCAGACTAAAAATGAAAACAGTACAAGCAAGCAAGCCTCCATCAAGATTGTTCCAAAAACATATCCAGAACAGCGGATCAAAATGAAACAAAAAAAATACGTGTCGCCGGACAAGGAACAACTTTCCCGAATAAAAAAAGAAAAGAAGCACATGGGCAAATTATTCAAGGTATGGCGTGATACTGACGTTTCCGTTGATTTATCATGGCCAGTCAATGGGGCTCTCAGCAGCCCGTTTGGCCTTCGGCGCTTCTTCAACGACCAAGCTCGAAACCCGCACAGTGGCATTGACATAGCTGCACCTGAAGGCACTGACATCGTTTTACCCTCTGATGGGATTATTATTGATACAGGAAATTACTACTTTAATGGAAAAACTGTATTTGTCGATCACGGTCAGGGCATGATCAGTATGTTCAATCACATGAGCAAAATTACAGCCAAAACGGGTGACAAACTACAACGTGGAGACAAGATTGGCGAAATAGGCAGTACTGGCCGGGTTACTGGCCCTCATCTGCACTGGAGTCTGAGCCTCAATCAAGCCCGGGTAGACCCTATGCTGTTCCTGCCGGAGAAGAAGAAATAAGGAAAGGAGGTGTTAGGTTTTACGTAAAACCTAATACATAAATCATAAAACGGGTTTTTGACTAAATAGTTGTACTCATTTCTGCCTCGGCAGAAACTTTAGCAACCAGAAGATCCTGTGAAATACTACTCCAGTTGCTATCAGACTTATCAATGAGCTCTGATAGTTTTTTACTCAGCTTTTGATAGTTAAGTTCGCTTTCTTCACGTACCATTTTTGCTGCGATTTCCAGAAAGTTAATTACAGCTTCAAGCTTTTTCAATTTGTCGCGTTTATCCCGGATATCATAATCTTCGTTTTTGTCTTCAAAATACTGCTGTGAATTAGTCGACATCATCGCAACAGCTTTTTTAAAGCTGTTGAAATCCAGTCGAAACATACCATAGGCACGCTGATAGAGCTTGAAATAGTCCATCAGAAAATCCTTGATCTTATTCAATCGACGATGATTGTTTAGCGCAGAGACAAAGAGGGTGAACACATCTTCATAATCCTCTTGAATCAACACTTCTCTTTCTTTAACTTCGCGCATAGACGGATTCATCGCCTGCTGACACATCGCATTTATCTCTTCCAGCAGCTCATCGATTTCTCTTTCCTTGAGCCTTGCTTCTCGCTGTACCATGGACAGGTTATTTGTTGCTTCCGAATGGTCAAAAGTCTGAATGACTTCATCTTTGATGGTTGACTCCACTTCAGACTGCGGATCATTACCCAGTGTTCCAG